>JAUXFU010000075.1 GCA_030622705.1 Candidatus Omnitrophota bacterium
AAGCTATCCTTAAGCATGCTTTGATACAGCGAACCAGAAAATCTACCCCTACGCTGTCTTGCCCACTTTTGATATAAAGCTAAACAGATAGATCTATCCTGTTTAAAATAAGGCCTAAATTCAAAATCGTAGTGTTTGACAAAATAATTATAACAGGCGCGTTTGGATTTAAATCTGTTACCCTTTAAGGAAACAATGTCCTTTCTTTCACAAAGATAATCCCCCGACTTAGCAGAATACGCATATCCGAACTTCTGATAAAAAGGCAGATCTTTTTCTTCCACGTTTTCAATACGGGAAATATTCTTATTGAGATTAAACCTATCCATAATCGTAAAACAGGTATTTATCACTGCTTTGCCTGTTTCCTCTGCAATAACGGATTTACTCATCCTACGGGGCAAAGGAGGAAGATACATAAAACAACTCTGTTTGTCTTTTAGAAAAAGACATAGATTCCCGTCTAAAATAATATAAAAAATCCTAAACTGTCCCCTCCAGATAAATATATTAGTAAAATGATAGGCGGCTAACCGGCATTCATCAAAACCTAAAAATTGTTCAAATATCTTCCGATCGGAAAGCTGAAGCTCTCTAAATTCCATGAATTAAATTCTTAATTCAGCCAAATTCAAAATCGCTGCCCCGGGATATGAGGAAAAGATCTGGCGGTTTCTGCTTAAAGTACGTAAAACTGCCGGCTTGCGGAGATATCGAAGCAGATAATCCCGGTATATCTTAAACTCTTTTTTATCAAGTTTATCCTTAATAAACAAACAGTTCAAATCGATACTAAGACAAAATTGCCTTTGGCAGCGGACAAGCAGAAATGGATAGAGGCGGCACTCTAACGGCCGCCGGGCATACACCTGACAAAGATTGCTTTGCGGATCCAGAAAACAACAAATATAAGGCTGACTACAAGAGAATTCACCTTCGGCAGATGGACTCGTTATTAGCTCTATTTTTTTTATACCCAGCGTCCGCTGTTCTTCCTCCAGAAGATTCGGCGCCCAGATACTTGGAGTACAATTATACCGGCAGCAACCCAGACAACTTAAACAGAAATCCCGGGAAACAAATTGTCTTATTTTAAACAAATTCAATGAGCGCATCACTTATGAAAGTCCAAAGGACGACATAAGTGATAAGTGCGAATTGAACCCTTGACATCTGAGATGTCAAGGGCAGATTCAATTTGAAACCCCATAAGTTGCGTAGTCATTAAAATCGCATCCCAAAATCTCTGAATTCTCCCTGGGGCTCTTCCCAGGAAATATCCGTATCCTGAATATACCTCCGGCAATATTGCTCAATACGGGATAAAAAATCCTTCAGTGTCTGCTCCCCGGCCTGCGCAACTAACTCTACCCGGCCATCGCGCAAATTTCTTACCCAGCCGGTAATTCCCATATTACGGGCCAACTGGCGGGTAGTAAAGCGAAACCCTCCCCCCTGAACCTGTCCTGAATAAAATACGTGAATACGCCTCTTCATTAAATAGTGCGAGGAGAGGGACTTGAACCCTCATGGGCTCATCGCCCAACAGCCCCTCAAACTGTCGTGTCTGCCATTCCACCACCCTCGCAATATAATACTTATTAGCTATCCGGTAAATTGCGCATCGCTAAATCCTAATATTGGGAAGAAAATAAATGCTAAAAAGAATAAACCAACCCCAAACCCTACGCCCTTCCCGAAATTCTTAGCTACATCTATACTAATGATAAGACTTATTACAATGTTAACAAGGGGAATGAAACACAATAGCACCCACCAACCCGGCCTTTTGGCAATCTTAATTAGCACATATAGATTATAGATAGGGATAATGCATGCCCACCCGGGTTGACCTGCCTTACTGAAAGTTTTCCACAAACCAGCAATTACCAAAATAAAAAGAGCCAGTTGAAGCAAAATAATAACTCCTTCCATTTCCCCTCCTTTCGCTCATTCCCCGTATAGACTTATCCGGAGAAAAAGAACATTTCCCTATATTAACGAAACTCATTATACTTGAAAAGATTGCCAAAATCTACCTGCTCAAGCTTCGCCTGAACGTAGTCGAAGGGTCAAGTTGGCTAATCGCGAGACTTACTCAAGTTTATTAATTTACTCTTATCGCCCCCGATTAAAGCCAACTTCTTTGCCTTGCTCCAACGCTTAATCTGTTGTTCGCGTTGTTCAGCGTCTAATTTATCTTTAAAAGGTTCTTTATACAAAACTTCTTTTAGCCTGTTGTAATTCGTATAGTGACCGCCTTTACCCTGAGCGTGTTCTTTAAAGCGTCGTTTTAAATTGTCGGTTATACCTGTATAAAATTTTCCTGACTGCATTTCTAAAATATACACATACCACATAGCCTGAGTGTCCTTCGACGCGCTCCTCGTTTCACTCGTCGCGTTTGCTCAGGATGGTTCTCCGCGGCAAATGGTGAGCAAGGCAGATGGCTATTAAGCCATCTGCCGCGTCGAACCACTGCCCCGCCTGGACTCGAACCAGGACAACGAGATCCAGAATCTCGGGTCCTACCGATTAGACGACAGGGCAAATCTTACCAGAGATTTTCGCGTATCTGCTTATCTGCATCCTTAGCGCTTTGCCAATCTTCAGAGAAGCCCTTTGCTGCTCCCTCTGCTGCTTGCTTAACTGTCTGACACCCACTAAGAGCTGCCAATAAAAGGCATAATCCGCAGATTGCTAAAACCGGCCGAAAACTCATCCTATCCCCCTTAAGAATACGTGGCACTGCTTACTGGCAGTTGATAATCCATTTTTTTAATCTTGAGCCCGTTCTTTCCTTACCCAAATAAAATATCACGTCAAATAAACCCGGGCCGACAGTCTTACCGGTTAAAGCCACTCTTACTGGATGAATCAGCTGGCGCGTGGTTATATTCAGCTCCTTAACTAAATTCCTGAATGCCTCTTCGATACCGGTAACCGTAAATAACTCTAACTTCTCCAGCCTATCTATAAACAGGCTGAATTCTCTGGATAAATCCTGACTTAAGAACTTATCCTTTAAACCCTGCTCAACCGTAATCTCATTCAAAAAGAAAAAATCCGCCCAATCCAAAAAATCCTCTAATGTATTGATCCGGCCCTGATACAATTTTATCAAATCTTTCAGCCACTGTCTATCTAAACAAACCCGCGGCGCCTGAGGAAATCTTCTCTCAATCATAGGAATAAGCAAATCGCTAAGTTTCTCAACCGGGGCATTCTTAATGTATTGATTATTAACCCAGTTAAGTTTATCCGTATCAAAAACTGCCGCGGTTTTATTCGCATTCATAATATCAAAGATTTTGACAACCTCCTGAATATCGATAATTTCGCGATTCTCGCCCGGCGACCAGCCAAGAAGCATAAGATAATTTACTAAGGCTTCAGGCAAAAACCCAAACTGACGAAATTCGCTGATCGCGGTTGCCCCAGTTCTCTTGGAAAGCCTTCCTCCACCCTTAGCTAAAATCAAAGGCAGATGAGCGAATACCGGCATATCAAACCCTAAGGCTTGATATAAAAGTACCTGTTTGGGAGTATTAGAAATATGATCGTCTCCCCTTATTATATGAGTAATTTTCATCACAGCATCATCCACCACGCAGGCAAAATTATAGGTTGGGGTACCATCGGATTTAATCAGAACCTGGTCTTTAATCACGCTTGCGTCAAACACAATCCTGCCGTGGATTAAATCATCTATCTTGATCTCCTGAGGCTGAACCCTATAAATTATTGCCTTCTGAATACGGCCTTCTGTTTTTGCCTTCAAATTTCCCGTCTCCTGCATCTGCACTTCTTCGCCGGAGGCATAATAGGCTTTATTCTCTTTTAATAATCTTTGCGCATATTCCTGATAGATACCCGGACGCTGACTCTGAAAATGTATCTCATCCCAGTTAAGCCCCAGCCAAGCAAGACTTTCTAGAATCTCATCCCGGAACTCCTTCTTGGAGCGCTGTTGGTCAGTATCCTCAATCCTTAAGACAAACTGGCCATGCTTTGCCCTTGCATAAAGCCAGTTAAATAACGCAGTTCTTGCCTCACCGATATGCAGATTTCCGGTAGGAGAAGGAGCAAATCTAACCCGTATCATTCCACCAACCCCATTCCTTTCTCTATTGCCTGTCTATTAATTTCAAGTAAACCTTTCTTTTCTCGAGGAGCAAACTCTTCCATTGCGCTAAAAATAACCTGTTTGGCAACAATGCCTTTTTGGGTGATATAGGCACCTAAAGCAACCATATTCGCTACCTTTATATTACCCAAGGCTATAGCCGTCTCGGTAAAAGGCAAAGCACGAATACGCGCGCATTTACCGACTATATCGGCAGGTATCTGCATTTGACCCGCGGAAATCTGCGATAATGTATTATTATTAATTAAAGAGCTATTTATCAATAATAAACCTTTATTCTTTACCCTTTGTTTAAACTTCAAAAGGGACAAAACATTCATAATGATTAAAGAATCTGCTTTATTAATATAAGGAAAGGGAATATCCTCAGAAGAGATATTTACCATACAACAAGCAGCTCCCCCCCGCACCTCGGCTCCGTAAGTAGGCAACAAACTAACCCTATACCCGTTTTCTAAGCCTGCGGCGGTAAGCACCTTACCCATAAGCATTATCCCCTGACCGCCGGCACCGGCAATTATAATTCTTTCGATCATTTTGTTGTTAAAGAGATTGCTGAAAAATCTAAAAAACAGATAATCTCTGATTTAACTGCTTTTGACAATATAACAATATAACAGTATAGCAATACTCTGTCTATTTTATCCTACCGAGCGGGAACTCCTTAACCATCACCTCACGAATCCAATCCAGGGATTGATTGGGAGACATCTTCCAATACGTCGGACAAGGAGAAAGTACCTCTACCAGGGAAAAACCCGCATTCTCAAGCTGGTTTACGAAAGCCTGTTTTATTGCCCTTTTTGCCCGCATTATCTCCTGGGGAGAATAAACAGATACCCGCTCGATATAGGCTACTGCCGGCAACTGCGCCAACAACTCCGAAATCTTTAAAGGATACCCGCTATCTTGCGCGTTGCGGCCCAAGAGAGTAGTTGCCGTCTTTTGACCTAATAAAGTTGTAGGCGCCATCTGCCCTCCAGTCATCCCATAAACCGCGTTATTATTA
>JAUXFU010000025.1 GCA_030622705.1 Candidatus Omnitrophota bacterium
AAACCGAACAAATTGCTATTTTTGATGATAACTTTTTTGCTTACCGCAAGCATAATACTGAGTTTTTTAACAAAGTAATTGAGTTAGGATTAGAAAGGTATTTTCATTTCTATATTTGGGGTAGCTCAATAAAGGCATTCTTAAGAGATGGGAAAATAGATAATGAATTGATTGATTTAATCTGGAGAGCAGGGGTAAGAGAGCTTCATTTTGGCGGGGATGGTATAACCGATACCGTGCTCAGCCAGAACCGCAAGGAGTATACTATAAATGATATGTTTGCTTTAAATCGGGCGCTTTGTCGTAGGTTTCTTGATTCCTTTGTGAATATAGATAAGTTTGGCGAGGAAGATTATAATCCCTTGAAACATGATTACATGGCTATAATAACCACACCCTATACTACCTTAGTTGATTTGGCAGAGTCTCTTTTACTCCTTTATCTATCTCCCTTAAGACATATCGCTGTGGTTGTGGGAATACAAGGGCAGTTAGGGACAGATTCTAATAATGAGGATATAGTTAATTATGCTTATAACTATCTTTGGGGTAATCTTAGGGGGGGGGAGGTTATCGAATATCAAGAATATTTAGTCAATCCCGGATATCCTGAGTATGCGATAAGGGCAAGAGATATTTCCGGTGGTTTACTAACTGTAGCTGATCCTTTAGCTTACAGTATTGAGCAGTTTATCTTGACGCAGAGTCAGACTGATCCTGAAGGATTAAAGGAGCTTTTGAAACATATCCCCGAGAAGTATCTTGTAGAAGCGGTTTTGCGTTGGAAAAAGGCTGCTGCAAACGAGAAGGGAAAGAGGGCTTTAGGGGAAATTTTCAAGAATAAGTCAAATGCTGATGAGATTTTGGAAACAGCAGACATTCTTAAAGGGAAGATGCTTCTCTATGGAGTAAACACCTTTGGTGAGTATGAGGAGATATATAATAATTTAAAGCAGTTGAGAGAGGGTTTGTTGAGATTGATAATAGGAAAACTAAAACCGAGCATATACTTAGAGAAGGGAAAGAAACTGCTTAGTAAAAATAAGTTCGAAGAGGCCCTTACTGAGTTTTCCAAAGCTGAGCTTATGGCTTCATCTGCTGATGAAGAATATGAGCTGTATATGAGTAGGGCAGAAACATATATCCAACTAGGCAAATTCTATGAGGCTGCCAGGGAATACAAGCGTGCAATTTTAGCCAGTGAGGATATCAAAAATAAAGATTGTTCTGCGCCGGATTATGGATTGGTTAAGTTATTCTGGAATAATGGCTCAATTGATTCCGCAGTAATCCTATTTATTGAGACAGTTTTTCCAGATTTACTGGCTAAAGGAATTAAGATGAAAGTTAGTAATGAGGTTATAAATATTGCTATTTGGATTTTTAGCGGTGATTTTAGGGATGAGGAGACGATACAAGCAGTAGAGGACTTGTTTAATGATTTAAGAAACGTTTATTCAGATGAGCAGGGAAAGATAATCAGGTTAGCGTTTGCGGATGGTGTAAAGCAGATGAAAGAAACCGCAAGTATAATAGAGTTTGACCCTGATGATAAAATCTACAATGCGTTACTTGTTACTTCTCAGGTGAACAAAGACAGCAGTACAACAATCCTCCCCGCAATTGCCCCGTTTGCCCTGGTTGGGTTTATGCCGGGGGATATTTTGCCTCAGGGCTTTGCTTACTTTGCGCAGGTGGGTTTTTGGGAGGGTTTGGCTTTGGGCGGGGTTTTAGTAGGGGCTGGCGCTGTTGTTGGTATTGCCGCTCTCTTGATGATTCTGCTGCTTAAATATGTAAAAGATTCAAGGGCAGGGCCGGTTCTTGGTTCTCTGTTACGAAATTCTTTAAGATCTGTTCAGCGTCTGCTTAAAAATACCTTTCAAAAAGCCTCTACCTTATTCAACTTTTTTAAAACTACCCGAATAGCTAAGTTATTGCTTATTCCTTTTGCGGCAATATTGTTTTTTCAGCTTCTTGTTCTGCCGCAAATTGGGGAATGGTTAGCTGTCCTGCCATTTGTGCTGGGGGTTGTTTGGGACAGAGAGAAGACTTTCGAGGAGATATTAGAAGAGGGCACAAAAGATAACCCAGAGCTTTTTGAGGAGCGGGTTAAGCAGCTTCTGAAGAATAACCCGCAGCTTATTAATCAAAGGAACAAAAACCCAGGCATCTCAGAGGTATTGATGCTTGTTGATTTTGACTGGAGCCAAACTGAAATAGATAAGAAAGGAAACATTGGTTGGAAAGAAAAAAGGATATCCGCAGATGCTTTAGTTGACCGGCGATTAAAGGGAATAATCCAAAATGAGGTGAAGAATTTTAGATATGAATTGATTAAAATGGAACATAAGAGTTTTAATCCTGAGCAAATGAAGAAACAGATTCCCCATCTTATTACCGAGGCCTTAAAATCCATAATTGATCATCCAAATGTTTTGGTAGTTACCGAAGCAGAAGATGTCCAAGGTAAAACAGCTTTTGGTATTCCTGTAATCACTAAGATATTCGCTTATTACGGCCAGCGCAGCATTGTTGGTAATCCTACGTTAGAACTTTCAGTTGCGGCATACGAGAAAATGAGAGATTTATGCAATGCCGACGACGAGCGTAAAAGTAAAAGAAAGAGAAAGAGCATTAAATTTGAAGAAGAGGTACCAGGGTTTGGGAGGGAATTTACCATAAAGATAGGCGGTAAGCCGATAAAGGTAAGATTATTGGAGAAGACAGAAATAGGACAGGCAGGGGATATCGAGGATTTAAGGGCTTTTGTAAAAGGGGCGGATATTTTATTTATTGATTTAAGTCAATACAGGAATTTGAGATTATCCTATAAAGAAGCAGGTTTATCATCTGAGAAGAATGTTTATAAAGAAATATTGGAATATATCGATACCCCCTCATTACAGGTGCTTGATGAGCTTCAGGAATTTATTTCCGCGCCGTCTTTTGTTATAGGTTTTGGAGGCGAGCGGTTAACCAAAGATGAAATAAGCGATTACAGCCGTGATTTTGCTTTAGTGATTAGGGTTTTGAATAGCTTAAGAGAAGAGTTTAGCATAGATGGATTTAGCAAGGCATTTGTGGATAAGCTAACTGAAAAACTTCCCAGGAAAGAAACCGGCTATGCTAAATGGACAGGGGAAAAAGACACTCAGGGGCAATTAGAGCCCACGATTGAATTTTTAGATAGGGTGGCTAAGGAATTAAATCCAGACTGGGCAGTAAGCGATTTAAGCGGTAAGCAATATTCTGTGCTTAAAGATATTATCAATGCCACTATGGAGGTTTTAGGCGGTATTCAGGGCAAGAATTTTGACATTGATTTAAAAGAAATCATCGATGATTTCTTTAAGATAGTAGTTGAGAAAGGACGGGATGAGATAGATAAAGATGGTTTAAATGATGAGACAGGGATAGCTATTGATAAAGTCATAGAGATTCTGGAAGGCGACACTGACATTAATGTTGATGAAGTATTAGATGAGCTGCCGGTTGCTATTTATCCGGTGCACGCGGATTATTTACATAAGAGCATGCGTTTCCAGAGCAAAACAAGGGCAGCGGCATATCAGATTATCGGCAGATTAGTAATTGTTTCATTGTTTGACGCTAAGGCCATTGAGGGTATTTTGGTTGGAGGCTTTGATAAATTAGTCAAGGAATTTCAAAAGGACAATAGGTTAAGGCAAGAGCTGAAGCGTGTTAAGTCAAGTGAGAAGTCTTTGCATGAGGAGGCAGTTGAATTCTTTGTTAATTCAAGGGCGCCATATAAGCTTGCCTTTACTGCTACGCCACAAAGCGCTATTGGCTTAAGGGAAATTATGAAAATTCATACAAGTTTTGGCAATAAAGAAGTAAAAGAAATTGTAGGGGATATGGTTGTTAAAGTAAGAAGATTCTTAAACCGTGGAACCGCAGAGAGTAAAAAAGTAATTATTACCGGGGTTAAGGATTTAGAGCAAATAGAAATTGAATCCGGCCCTCAGGTTATTACAACTGTGGCAATAGACAACGAGCATTTTACTGAATTAGAGGCTTGGGCAAAGGCAAAAGCTCAGGGAGACAGGGAAATTTATATTATGCGGGCAGAGGAGGGTGTGGTTGATGAGTTTGTTTCTCTGACTACAGGAGAAAGAAAAATCACTAAGGATGAAATCCGCGAAAGGATTCGTACCGGAAAGAGGATGCTTATTATCTATAATCGTCCTCACTTCCAGGGCATTAACAAATTTATCCCTGATACCCTGGCTGACGATAAAGAAAAGGTAAGCCGCGAATGGATGATTATTGGGGATGGAAGCAGTAACCTGACTAAGCTCTCTCAGGCTATTAGAAGGCCAAGGGGGGACTTGGATGTTAAAATATATGTTATTGGCGAAGAATTTGTTGATAAACAGGGAAAAACTCTCATAAATGAATGGTTAAAACAACTATCGGAAAACGAAGAGGCCTTCCTGAATGAATTAAGAATCAAAACCACAAGAGAGGCCTATACCGTTTCTTATAAATTCTTTGAGCAGGCGCTTGCCTTGGCATATACACCGCGGGAAATAGAGGTTATTCATGAGGCGCGAAGAGAATTTTATTCAAGGGTGCATTCACGGGAAACCATAACAGACTTCCGGGAGGTTAAGCCGGCTGAGCTTATTACATCCCAGTTAATAGCTGTTGCCGAGGACTTTTTGAGGGTATTCGGGGATGATTTTTCATATCGCGGAGAACTTAACCCCTCGCAAGAAGAGGTTCTTGAGCAATATCTGCTTGAGGCAGTTCGGATCAAAGAAGAAGGAATTGATTTCCGGGGTACTGATGCTGAATTTTCGCAATACGTAATAGAGCAATTCGGGCTCGCAAACTTAAGGCCTGCGGATTTCATCAGGATATTGGAAGACAGGTATTCTATAGAATATTTAGATAGCTTGAGAATATCCACAAAATTTACCTATGCCCCGGCAGTAGAAGTAGCTGCCGCGTATACGATGGGTGAACTTAGCGAAAAACCCTCTATGACCGCGGGCGAACTCAACAGTAAAGTAGAGGAGGCTCTTGCTAAAAAGGGTTATTCTAAGAAGGATATTCGCCGGGGTATAAAGTCATTACTCCGCGCGCTGTTTACTGATAAACAACAGGATGAGAATGTAGATGACCTTGAGAGGGTAATGATGCTGTCGGAATACAGTTTTGGCGATTCGGCATCAAGGGGATTAGATGGAGCCGAAGACTTGGTAAATGCCTATGGAAGCGATTCTAAGTTGACTGAATTTGGGAAGGGACTGGTTGTTGTTTATCAACAGTTAATCAAGTTAGGAGAATTTCTTAATCTTAATCCCTTTAATATCATTGCCGCTGTTGCCGATGAAATGCAGGATGGCGCGGCAAAAGACGAAATCGTTAAGGCCTTAGGAGGATTTGCCGTTCATAATTTAAGCCTGATTAAGAGTTATCCTTCCTGGGCATTGCTTTATCTGCTTTTTAAGATGGACGAAAAGGTTTTAGAGGCGCTTAACCTTGATCAGTTTAACGAAGGTTTGGTTCTTAGGTTAAATGCCAATATTAAAAATATTGAAGATGTTAAGGGCATTACGCCTGCTATTGCCGGCAGGATAAAGGAAGGTGCTGCCTATTCAGGGCTTAATGATTTACGAAGCGTACCAGGGCTTGATGAAGCCGGATTTAAATCTATAATCGGCTCTTTGAATCCGACATTAAATCAGAAATTTGAGAATGTCGTGTTAGATTTCATAACTGAGAAAACCGAAGGAGAGCTTGAAAATAAGGGAATCTCTGTTGATATCCCCGGGTTTAAAGCAGGGGAGTCTTTAAAAGCAATAAGGATATTTCTCGCGATTTCAGATATCCTTGAGCAGGGAATTGATAATTTTAAGGCGAAGGGCGCTATTGAAACAAGCGTGGTTTTAAATAGCAGGAATATCTTTGAGTTCGCCAAGGACTTAGTGAAATATAATGTGAATCCGGCTGTTTTGAAGATTTTTAATGATATCATACCTGTTTTAAGAAAGAACAATGTGATAAGGAATTATCCGGTGAATATTACGCGTTTATCCGGGGTTGGCAATTCTTATTCTTCTATGATAAGGATGTTAGGATTTGTTTCTGAGCTTATGATAAATAACACGATAAAGGATTTTACCAAAGGAAATTTAGAATCACTAAAAGAAACCCTGCTTGATTATTACGCGAAATATGTTGCTGAGAAAAACGAGGATAAGGATTTTGATATAGAGGAGGAATTTAAGGAAAAATGGCCAAGTGTGGTTTCACTCCTGGGATTATCTACGGAGTTTAGCGACAATAATAATTGCGCGGCGCTTATGCCTTTATTCTATCCGGCAAGGGATTTCTCTACCCCCGGAATAATAACTGGGTTAATTTCTAAGATAGCTGAGGATTTCAGGGTTGAAGCCGCGGAGTTGTCTTCTGGCGCCTTAGCAAGAATCAATAATTTATACCTAACCTCAAAGCAAGATCGTCGGGCTGTGCTTGGCATGTTAGATGCTGTTTCCGGCCAGTTAGAAGCAGATAATCTTGCTGATGTCAATGTAAAGGGATATTTCGTGGATAGCTTCGAGAGATTCGGCATAGGGTCAATGAGAGAGAAATTAGGATTCAATGATGAGAATATAGATAAGATTATTGAGGCTTTATTCAGCCATCCGTTAATCAGATTTGCTTATTCCCAACGGGAACAGGACAGGGATTTTCTTAATAACGCGCTTATGCTTTTGGCGATTGTAAAGTTTGGTTATAAGCCCGCGATTTACTCCTTTGAGCAGATTCTCGAGCAGGAAAAGATAGGCTGCGTTATGTATTCCTTATTAAATTACGCCGGGCTTAGAATGAGTGGTTACAATGACGAGGATATTGTTGTTAGCAGAATCGAGGGAAGGAATCAGGCTTATAGCCATTTGGTTGTGGGCGTCAAAATCCCGGATAAAAAAGTAAAATATTTTGACCCCACTCCGTTCGGCATAAAACGAGGTTTTGAAACAGAGATAGATTTTAGCCGCCTGGAGTTTGTTGATAGCGAAAGAAAAATTTACGAATTAGGCAGGCAGAATACAGGAAATTATTATTTTGATGCCTATGATACGATAAGAATCATTTCAGAAGGCCAAGGAGCCAGAGGAATTATTGCCGCTGTTTTAGGTAATCCAGGTAAAGATTCCGAGGATTTAGAATGTCTATCCGCTGCTTTAAAAATAGACCCATATTATCAGCAGGCTGAAAGTGCCTATAACAGGAAAATAAGTGAGTTTATTAGCGATCATAGGAAAACATGGATAGGCGCGAATCAGAAAGCCGTTCTTACAAAGCCTGAAAATTATCCTGTCGTTTCTATATTAATGGGTAATACACCGTCTATTGATATAGTAAATGATATCTTGGATATCGCTAAACAGTACGCTGAAGAGCAGCATAAACCTTCAGGAATAAGGGAGTTTGACGAGCTTGTAACCTCTCTTGAGAATGGAAATATCAAGGCAGCAAAAAAAGCGCTTTTAGCTTTTGTCAATCCATATTTAAGTGAAGAAATCAAAGAAGGGGATTTAGAGCCATTGCTTAAAGGAATAGCTATAAGTAGAAAAGAAGAGACCCCGTTTAGTTCAAAGCCAAAATACAAAGTCGGAGATGAAACATATAATCTTGTATATTACTTAGATGGTTCTGCAACAACACAAAGACTAAGGATTAGAGAAATTAAACAAGATGGAACATATGTTCTGGAGGTGTATGAGGAGGTTAAGGCGCAGGATGGTAGTTGGGAATGGATGTGGCTTCCTTATAGGTTGGATATGCCGGCTGAAGAATTTGAACAGATGAGGCTTGAAGCAGAGCCGTTAGTAAGGTCTCAATTGGCAGGGATAGAGGAAGAAATCAATGGCCTTAAGCAGATGATAATAGGATTCGAGATGAAGATAGGTGATGGTTATTACGCGTACACGGTCAGCGAAGATTTAGAAAGGGAGTGGCAGAGATTAAACAGAATCCTACTAAAGATAAACAAAAAGATTTCAGAAAAACAAAAGACGATTTCTCCCCAGGATCTACCGCCGTATAGATTAAGATTACAACGATTAAAGGATCGTCTTGATTTAATATATTTTAGAGCCAAGGATAATATGGTTCAAACAGTGCCGATTTCTATACTAACCGGGCCTTTAACCAGTTTTATCCAGGGTTTGCCTGGCGAACATTATGGCACAGCTACGCTGCAGGAAGTACAGGCGCGGATAATTGAGCATACGAATGGCAATAGGCCTACTATCAAGGGTTTAATGAACATCATTCGTCCAGTCGTTGGAGGGTATAATGGTGGCGACATCATAGTAACAAGGCATGAAGGCAGGGGTTCTGAGGTAGCTAAATTTATCAACGGTAACGGAGCAATCGTTGTTAACCCCAAATTAGCTTTTATGAAATATTTTCCCGGAGGTACTCCAGAGCTTACCAAAATAATAAATAACGCAAACGGCAATCTTGTTATATTTGTGCCATCGATAGCACAAGTAGAAGG
>JAUXFU010000012.1 GCA_030622705.1 Candidatus Omnitrophota bacterium
GCACCATGGTAAAAGTAAGCCTGCTGTCCTTCTCCAGATAAAACTCAGAAATTCCGATATGCAAACCCTGCTTAACCTTATCAGCAGTGCTGCAACCGGTAATAATCTGCGCCTGAGCGCCAGCCTCCATAACAATGATGTTATGCACGTTCTGCAGGGTGGCGTTCTCCTGTAATAAAAGGCAGGTTTGAATCGGCCGGCTGACTTTACATCCTTTTAAAACGCGGATGAAGTAACCGTGCATAGGACGCAATTCCGCGAACGCGGTATATTTATCCTTATCCACTTCCACTGCCTGCCAGTAATATCTTTCTTTTATGCTGGGATACTTATTTAACGCGTCGGTGATACTCAGAATCTCTATCTGCCCGGCATAGGTATCCTGGACCCTTTGATAAACTACGCTGTGGTCCAATTGAACAAACGTCCCGGCGCGCTGTGTCTCCTTAAGCTCAATCCCCACATCCCGCGCGACCCGCTTAAGCTGCTGCGGCAGCCTGGATAAAGAACCAAGCGCGCGCCTTTCTTTAGGCTCAAGGAAATCAGCAATATCGATGTCCGGGCCAAAAGCAGCTATCTTGTTTTTACTTGCCCGCGCCTTAATCTTTGTTTCAGTTTGCATTCTACGCATTTCGCATAACCGTGTTTTTTTATCCCCCTGAATAAATCAAGCGGGTTCCCCTCACAGATAATCCTGCCGTTCATTAATACATAACCGTTATCCGCCTTTACATATTGCAGTATGTTACCGGTATGAGTAACAATAATCCCGGCAGGACTTGCGTTTCTGCAGGGATCTAAAAGCTTATTAATCGCCCGGCCGACCAGAGAAATATTATCCAGATCAACGCCTGACTCCGGCTCATCCAGCAAAATCAGCCCCGGATTCTGGCATAGCAATTGAACCAACTCCGACCTTTTTAGTTCGCCCCCGGAAAATCCGTAATTCAGCTCTCTATCCAGGTGATCTGTAAGGCCCAGCTCCCGGGAAAATTCCTCCGCGCGCGCTGAAGCGCCTGTACCCTGGCCCTGTTCAAGAAGAACATCGCAGATTTTGCGTAATTTAACCCCGCGAACCTGCGGTGGCTTCTGAAACATCATCCCGATACCCAATCTTGCCCGCTCATCCAAAGGAAGAGGCGTAATATCCCTGCCATGGAAAATAATCCTGCCACCGGTTATCTTATATTGAGGCACACCGATAATCGCCATCAAAAGACTAGTCTTTCCGCTGGCATTAGGCCCCATAAGCACATAGGTCCTGCCTTGCTCAATCTTAAGGCTGATCCCGTTTAGAATCTTTCTGCCTGCCACTTCAACGAATAAGTCCTGTATCTGAAGCATAACAACATCCCTTTCTAATCACTCAAAAACGCAGATTCTATTCTTGCCCTCTGCCTTTGCCTTATACATCGCCTGATCTGCCCAGGAAACAAATTCATCCCGGTTTGAACCATCCCGGTAGCTGGCAACACCCCCGCTTACAGTCACCTCAAAAGCCCCCTTATCAGCCTGCTTGCCGGATAAACCCGTCTCGCGCACAGCCTTGCTTATCTTGTCAGCTACAACCTGGATTCTTTGTTTAAATATATCCGTATTTTGTATTGCCTTTCTGATTCTCTCGGCAACAACCCTTGCTACCTTAAGGTCTGCCTCGGGCAGGATAATCATAAACTCCTCTCCTCCATAGCGGCTCGCAATGTCTACCTGACGGATGCTCTGCTTTAGCAGACTGGCAATATCCCTTAAAACCATATCTCCTACTAAATGCCCGTAATGATCATTATATGCCTTAAACGAGTCGATATCAAACATCGCCAGGCTCAACGGGTGTTTATATCTTACGGCGCGTTTAATCTCCAGATCAAGCTGTTCCTGAAAGTAGCGGTGATTGAAAATATTGGTCAAAGAATCGGTAACCGCCAGCGAAGACAACTTTTCGCAGAGCCGGATATTCTCAATCTGCGCTACTGCCTGATGCGCGAGAAGCTTCAGGTATCTTAAATCCTCCTGGGTAAAAATCCTGGTTCCCGCGAGTTTATCGGAAACATTTATCACCCCGACTATCCGGCTGTCTGTCTTAAGCGGCAGGCTGATAAAAGATTTGGTCTTATATTTACTGCGATTGGCAAAATGTTTAAATCTGGGGTCATTAGCGATATCCTCAACCAGTAATGCCTTGCCCTGCTTCGCTACCCATCCGGCAATCAACTCGCCAATCTTTATCCGCCAGGCAGTACTTTCTCTCTTTATACCCTTGGATCCCTTAACAACCAGCTCGCCTAAGGCCTCATCAACCATCAGTAATGAGCTTTTTTCTGCCTCGATAATCTGAACCGCTTTGGCAGTGACAAAATCTGCTAAATCCTCCAATTTTACAATATTGCTTACGCTGCTATTTGCCTGTAAAATAATCGCTAATTTATTTCTTTCCTTTTGCAAGTGTTCAACCAACTCAATATTCTCAAACGCCAGCTTTTGCCTCTCAATACCCCGTTTGATTACCAATTTCACGTGGTCTACGTCAAACGGTTTTATGATATAATCATATGCCCCTGCCTTTAATGCCTCTATCGCCGAGGCAAGACTGGCGAATCCGGTAGATATAATAAAACAGATCTCGGGCAATCTCCTGCTAAACATACGCAATAATTCAATCCCCCCGATATCCGGCAGGACCAAATCCAGAACAACCACATTAAACGACTGTTTGTTTATCTGCTCAACAGCCAAATTACCGGTATTAGCAGTAACTACGTCATACCCATCTTCGCTTAGAACCAATTTGAGGGTCTCCCCGATTACCCTGTCATCATCCACTATGAGAATCTGTTGGCGTTTTTTCATCATAACTCTCCCTCACCCGCCGCCTTATCCGGAATCTTCTCCGGCAGACTGACAATAAATTTACTGCCGTTGTTTAATTTGGTGTCCAGCTCAATCTTGCCGCCGTGGACATCAACAATCTCCTTACAGATAGAAAGGCCCAATCCCAGCCCCCTGCTTTTGGTGGTAAAAAACGGGACAAACAGATTCTTCAGCGCCTTCACGGAGAAACCGCCCCCTGTATCAGAAATCTCCAATCTTAAACAACCATTTTGCTGTATAGCGCTAATAGTTAGTTTACCGCCTGAGGGCATAGCCTGAACCGCGTTAATAACCAAATTCAGGATTAATTCTCTTACCTGTATCCCGTCTGCGCTTATCCTGGGAAGATTAGGATCCAGGTTAGTAATTACCTCTATATTTTTAAACATCTCCTGCTGATTAAGCGAGGCGAGGATATCCTCAATGATTGAATTTAACTCTATGCTGCCCATAATGATTTTCTTCGGCCGGGTAAAACTCAAAATATTAGCGATAATATTACTGGCATAACTTATCTGCTTCTCGATATCCTGAAAAGAATTACTCAGCTTAGGATAATCCCGCAGAACCTTTCCCTTTAGATAATAAGCGCTGGTTTGAACCCCGGCAAATACATTTCTTAACTCATGGCTGAGAACCGCTGCCATTTGCCCGATGGCAGCTAAGCGCTCTTTGCTGACTAATTGAGCCTGCGTCTTTTTTAATTTCGCGTAGGCCTCGTTTACATCCGACAAGATATGCGTAATCGCTTTTCTGGCATCGGTTAAATCCTTAGTCCTTTCTCCTACAACCCTCTCTAATTCCTTATTCCAGTTTTGCAATATCCCGTATAATTTAGCATTCTCAATAGCCATACTTATGGCATTGCCGATAGAGCTAAGCAGCTGGATTTCTCCGGGGGCGAGCTGACGAGGCTGATAACTGACTAAATCCATTACCCCGGTAACCCTGTCTTTGGTTTTCAGGGGAATTGCCGCGAAGGAATAAAAAGCCTTGCCTTCTTTTGCCTGCCTTCTGATAACCGGTTCGCCCGGGATGCGGAAGGCTGAAACCGGCTCCCCGGAACAAGCTGCCTGCCCGGTTAAGGTCTCTGTATCCAGCTTGATTTTAGTTATCTGTTGAACAAATTCCTTAGTAAGCCCGCGGTGAACCTTAAGCAATATCTGCTTATTTCCCTCATCTACCAATAATATTGCGCCTGCCTCCAGCTCCATTAATTGCAGGGTCTTGTCCAAAACCTCCTTTAATATTTCCTCTAATTTCAGGGATTGGCTTACGGTAGCCGCGACGGTGTTGATAATAGAATGCTCACGCGCTAAAGACTGGCTCTGCTGTCTTTGCCTGCGCAGCTCTTCGGTAGTCATCATTATCAAACCAACAGCAAAGATAATAGAAAAAATCACCCCCAGGCTAAAACCGATCGGGGCAAACCACGTCACCGGCCGCAGAAAGGGATAGTCTAAATTATGAATCCCGCTTAAAAGAAACCCGAGAAATACCAACAACCGCGACGGGCTTCTGCTTTCTCTGGTATACTTAAGAAAATAAAACGCGCATCCGATAAAACCCAGCCCATTGAGCAATGACGTAGGTATGGTTGCCGATAACCAATCCCGCACCACAAATACCCCGATATAGGAACTTATTACCGCGCCGGCTGCTACCAACAAGGCAACAATATGCCATGCCTTCAAAACCGGCCGCTTCATATGGCCGACGCTCTCTATGAACGCTACAGCGGTAAACGCGTAGGCAATATGGCGAACAAACCACATTGGCTCAAATTTAGTCAGAATAAGAATTATCTCTACTGCCGCGTGAAAACCAAAGAAAAACCATCCCAACGACCACCAAAAAAATACCTTATTTTTGGTTTCCAGGTATCTGATAAAAAGAATAAGCGTTACCGCGAATTTAAAACCGCAGTCTATGGAAATAGCCGGAATCAACCATTGCATTTCAATCTATTCTCCCTTCACAACTGTCCAAATTAGCGTCATTTTCCCTCTAATTCCTTAAGCTTTTTTTCCAACTCCATCATTTTTAGCTCGCGCCCCACGGAGAGCTTGGCAAATTCCTCCAGCTCCCGGACTTTCTCTCTTAACTCTGCGGTCTTGACTCTTACCTCTTGCTCCAATGTCTCTGTCCACTCTGTAAGCCTGCCCCTATATTGCTTTAAATCCTTTACCATCCGGTTAAATGAATCAGCCAAAAGCTCAATCTCATCACCGGTTTTAACATCTACGGAAACATTCAGATTACCCGCGGCAATTTCATCAGAGGCAGTAGTCAGTTTCCGGATGGGATAGGCTATCTGCCTGGCGAGCTTAATAGTAAATCCGATAATAATAACAGCAATGATAACACCTATTCTAAGAAACCAATTTCTTAAATTATAGATTGCCTTAAACGCTTCTTTTATCTCTATTTCCACGACCAATACCCAATGCTTATTCTTTACGTAGCGGCAGGCGCCTATGACCGTCCGGCCCATATAATTCGGATAGACACTAAAGATACTTCTCTGTTTAGTTAAGCAGTCGTCTATGCCCCCGGAGTGCAGCTTATCCGACAAAGGGAATAATTTCTTAGAAATAAAACCCGTGAGAAAGAAACCATCCTTATTGAGTACATATACCTCCTCTCCCTTGATCCAGCCTATACTTCTTCTTATTACCCTACCGAAATCCTCTATATCTAACCTGGCAACCACCATCCCTAAGCAATCTGCGCCCGGGGCATCCATCAATGGAGCAGTAGCAACCATAGTCGGCCTATTCAGCGTCGCGGAAATATACATATCGGTAATTTGAACTCTTCCTTGTTTAAAATAATCGCGGCCGGATTTGTCCTTGCCGATTTGATTCTTATCGGTAGAGGCAACTATTACGCCTTGAGGGTTTAAAATAAAAAGCTCGGATATATAGATATCGCTTTTCTTAAGCTGCTCTAACCTGCGGCACATCTGTTGACACAGCTGTTCAGGTTCTTCCGACTTACGATTGATTTTATCAAGACGGCTCTTAAGATATTCGGAGGTGGCTATTGAATTAATGCTAATCAGCCGCTCAAAGAAAAAGCTGTCAATTCTGTCCGCGAGGTCTTTGGAGATATGCTCCACGTGATGAAATACCTTTTCTCTTAATGCCTGCCGGCTAAGTTGAAAGGATAAAAAACCCATTGCCCCCAGGCAAAAAATAAACAAAATCAAAAATACAACCGTCAACCTACTCTGCAACCTCATCCGAATCCCCCAGGGACATCCTTTCACCCAAACGGAAGCCTGTCCCCCGTTCGAACAGAAGCCTGTCCCCTTCTAATATATGCCCCTTCCTTCAGAATTAACCCCCACAAACAAAGGAAAATCCTCAACATATAACCTGCGGATTGCCTCCGGGCCTAATTCAGGAAAAGCAGCTATTTCAGAACTCTTTACATAATCAGAGAGTAACGCGCCGCAGCCGGCATAGGTAAGAAAATAAATAGCGCGGTATTTCTTTATCGCGGCTATAACCCCGGCAGAACGCCTTCCTTTACCAATCATCGCGCGTAAGCCAGCCTTAAGTAAGGCGGGAGTAAATTCATCCATACGTGAACTTGTTGTTGGGCCGCAAGCCCCGATGGTTTTTCCCTTGGGCGCGGGGGTCGGGCCGCAATAATAAATTATCCGGCCGTTTAATTCAAACGGCAATTTCTTTTTTTTGTTAATTGCCTCAACTAACCTTTTATGCGCCTGGTCGCGGGCCGTATAGATAACCCCGGTTAATAAAACCTTATCCAATGGCTTTAATCCTCTAACTTCCCTATCCTCTAAAGGCGTACTGATTCTTTTCATTTAACATTATAGCGTTTTCGCCGCGCTCCTTAGGGCATGACAGCTGATGTTTACTGCTACAGGCAAACCGGCAATATGCGTAGGATAGGTTTCTATATTAACCCCCAGACAGGTTGCCTTACCCCCAAAGCCCATCGGCCCGATTTTTAATTTATTTATCTGTTTTAATAAGTCCTGCTCTAATTTATAAATAAAGCCTTTTACCTTTTCCCGCCTTTTCCCGCCTTTAGCGGGAAACCCTTCTCTTAACAATGCCTTCTTCGCTAAAAACCCGGCGTAATCTGCCGTACCGCCAATACCCACCCCAACAATATACGGTGGACAGGCATCAGGGCCGGCCTGTCTTACGCTTTCAATGATAAACTGTTTTATCTGTCCGGTATCCGCGGTGGGAAGAAACATCCTCAGTTTGCTTTTATTCTCGCAGCCAAACCCCTTGGGTAAAACCGTTAACCTTAATTTACTACCCCTGACCAAACTCAAATGAATAACTATTGGCCCGTATCCCGGCTTACCCCTTAACAAAGGATTTCCTACCACTGAGTTTCTTAAATATCCCTTTTTATAACCGTCCTCTACGCCTTTATTAATCGCCGCGTTTAAATTACCAATAACCCTTAAATCCTCTCCTAATTCCACAAACACACAGGGTAAACCGGTATCCTGACATATCGCCAGTCCTTGCTTCGCGGCAAATTCAGCATTGCGGATAATTGCCCCTAAGGCATCTTTTGCCGCGGGCCTGTCTTCCCGCTGATAAGCAATGTTTAAAGCTGAAAGCACATCCGGACGCAGCTGCGTATTCGCCTGAATACACAACCGCGCTACTGCCTGTTGGATAATTGACGAATTTAATGTTCTCACGCCTTATACTCCGCGGTAACTACTGTTTTAATCCCCCCGCGCAGATTAAAGTCACCGGTAATCCTGAGCCAGCGGGGCGAGCAGGCCTTTGTTAAATCCTCCAGCATCCTGTTAACCACATGCTCATGGAATATGCCAAGATCGCGATAGAAAATTGTATACATCTTAAATGACTTTAATTCAATGCAGTATCTGTCCGGGGAATATTCAACCCTAATTGTAGCAAAATCAGGCAGGCCGGTTTTCGGGCAAATGCAGGTAAACTCAGAGACCTCAAGGCGTATGCTGTATTCTTTGTCCGGGTATTTATTCTGCCAGACCTCAATAGCAGGGGTATTTAATTTTCTGATATCTTCCTGCAGCCCTTCATAAGGGGTTTTCTGTTTCATCTGACACCTACCATTTTATGCACCTGGGGTATTATTCTTACATCGGATAAAAATTCCAGAGAGTATCTCTGAAATTCCCGAATCTTATTCATTAACAGTTCACCAAGCTCAAACGAATTTGGCTGTAACACAAATGGGATATCCTGGTTAGAATTAAACAAAATCCGCGCTGCCGTCTTTAAATCCGTTAAATCCGTGGTATTACAGATTACCGCCTTAACAAAAACACGCCTACACAAGGCAATGCCTAAAAATGCCTTATGCCCCTGCCAAAAATCCCTTAATCCGGTAGAAGAGGGAAATTTAAAATCCATAGCGATAATATCAATATACTCTATCAGTTCTGATAATGCCTCAGGCAAAGTCGCGTTTGTCTCCAGATAAGTTTTAATTCCTGCCTGCTTAAGCAAAGGCAGGAATTCCCGTAAGAAGTCTTTCTGAACTAACGGCTCTCCGCCGGTAAGAGAAACGCAATTAAAATTCTTAAACTTCGTTTTAAGATAACCGAATAAATCACCCGATGTGTATTCCTCAGATGAGCTCAGGCGCGTATCGCAAAATGCGCAATGATTCAGATTGCAGCCATAGAAGCGGACAAAAACCTGCCTTTCGCCTACATACACCCCTTCGCCCTGAATACTCTGAAATATTTCCGAAACCCTTGCTTTCACTGTTAGAACCTAACGCTTAACCTCATATTCCCAGGGACATCCTTGTTGCCAATCGGGAGTCTGTCCCTTATCCAATCGCAAGGGTGTCCCTTAGGATTTAGAATCTTTAACAATAGGGTCGGGGATTCCTATTTCGGCAAAGCCCCTGGCGCGAAAATAACAGCTATCGCATCTTCCGCAGGGCTTTGCAGCGCCCCGATAACAAGACCAGGTTAACCCAAACGGCACCCCCAATTTTATCCCCAGCCTGATGATCTCTGATTTACCCTTATTGATCAGGGGAGCGCGAATCCTTATCCCTCAGCCCTCCACCCCTGACTTTGTTCCCTTGTCAATTACCCTTTTAAACGCCTGAAGAAAATCCTTACGGCAATCGGGATAACCTGAATAGTCCTGGCTATGCGCCCCGATAAATATTGCCTGTGCGCCGAGAGCCTCAGCAAAAGAAAGAGCAAAGCTTAAAAAAATGATATTGCGCCCGGGAACGTAGGTAACCGGAATATTTGTTTCCGCTTTTTTCTCCAGCGCGCGGGTATCCATCCGCTGCGGCAGAAGAACCTTTTTATCTAAAAGCCCGGAACCCTTCCAGGGCAATCTAATGCTTAAGACCTGCCGCGGGCAACCTGCTTTTTTAGCGATTCGTTTTGCCGACTCAATTTCTTTTTTATGGCGCTGCCCGTAATCAAAAATCAAGCAATAACACTCAAAGCCCTCTTTCCTGGCAAGGTATAAACTTGTTGCCGAGTCTATCCCCCCGGATAATAAAATAACTGCCTTTTTCATTCTGTATAAGTAACGCAGCTTGTGCTGTTTTCCCAGACGGTTACGGATTTAAGGCTAACCCCTGAAGAGGAAACTTTAAGCTTAGCGCTTTTATTCGGGGAGATTTGAGGTTTAAGTATATTATAGATACAGCGGGCAATATTTTCTGAAGTGGGATTTAACTTCCTGAAATAACTAAGCCGGTTAAGATATTTATGGTCTAATCTATCCAGAATCTTACTCAGCAGGGACTTTAGCTGTTTAAAATCCATAAGCATTCCTATCTTATCCAAGCCCTCTCCCCGGATAACAGCCTCAATCCTCCAATTATGCCCATGGAGCTCTTCGCACCTGCCATGGTATCCTCTTAGATTATGCGCCGCGCTAAATTCACCAGTAACCTTAATCTCAAACATTAGCTACCATTTTAACCTGTGACAACCTGTGGCCCAGGAAGCGCGTTGCCTGAAAGGCAAATCCGTCCGGGTCATCAGTAACATAAAATCTGCGGCTGCCGATACGCCTTGAATTACGCCTGACTTGTAATTCCTCCTGAAGAATCCGGCCAACCTCCGCCACCGCCTGACGGGCAGAATCAATCAGGGTAATCTTCTTTCCTAAAATCCCTGTGATTACGGATTTAAGCAAAGGGTAATGCGTACATCCGAGAATCAGGGTATCTATGCCGCGATTCTTCTTGAAAATCAGCTTAAGATACTTTTCGGCAATAGTAACCGTCTCCCGCTGATTAAGCCAGCCTTCCTCAACCAGGGGAACAAACAAGGGACACGCCTGACTAATTACCTTAATTGTTGGATTAATCTTTTTTATCTGCTTTTTATAAGCATTGCTTTTTACGGTCGCGCGCGTGCCGATTACGCCTATGCATTTTGTCTTTGTCACGCTAACCGCCTCTTTGACTCCCGGAGAAATTACGCCAATAATCGGAACACGAAAATGCACGCGAACTGCGTCTAACGCGAGGCTCGAGGCAGTATTACAGGCAACAATAATAAGCTTAACCTCCTGCTTTAACAGAAACAGGATATTATCCAGGGTGAATCTGATTATCGTAGCCGCGGATTTTATCCCGTAAGGAAGATGAGCCGTATCCCCCAAATAGATTATATCCTCTGCGGGTAACTGCCGTATTAATTCCTTAACCACGGTAAGCCCCCCAATCCCTGAATCAAACACCCCTATTGGTTTCATACGTATTTTTCTAACCGCCTCCGGAATAACCATCCACATCAAACGGCTTAACCGCAGGATCCACCCCGTCATCCTGCGGCTTGACCACAGGATCCACGTACTTCCCGTCCAACACCTTTATTTATACCAGAAATCAGCCTAAAAATCAACTGAATTGCACTTATTGGGCATGCCTTAACCATGATAGGGAAAATTCTATGCATCGACCAAAACCCGTCAAAAAAGCTATTGAACGGAAAAAAGGGGACTGTCCTAATCGAGCATAGCGATCGCGTAGACTGTCCCCTTTTTTTCTCGATCGGAAATCACCCGCTTTTTCCCAAAGTGAAACGGCGGAAAAAAGTCAGGTGCATGGATTTGTTATCTGCTATTGAGGGTGTGATTGTATAGAGTAAATAGTAATTATTTTTCTGCTTGGCCCATAATGAAAAAATATTCTATATGCTGCAGGAGTATTATTTTCGGCATACGCTTCAAATATTTTTTCTCCATTCAAACCTCGTAAAAATTCATATGCATGAGTATTCAAGCTGGGATGTCTGGGATTATTCTGCAACTTAGTGAGCTCTGATACTACAGCTTTATATCTTTTAGCTTGACCTTTATCGTGTTTTAATCTTCTAAGTTGTTCTTTTGAA
>JAUXFU010000176.1 GCA_030622705.1 Candidatus Omnitrophota bacterium
ATAGGTGTTAAACAATTCCTTGATAAATCTTTTTGCTTTCGTAGACATTCTTACTACGCGGTAATGACGGTAAAGCCTTTCTAACAGCAATTTCCTTAAAGGCCTCCTTTCTGTCAGCATGCTCTGGCTAAAATTTACTATTCTTTTGTTCATTCTTCTTATGTCCTGCCAGGAACGAGGCTTAAGCTTTTTTAATCGAGCTTCAGTTGAACGAATCAGATCTGTTACCTGTAGATTAATCAAGGATTTAATGATTTGATAGTTTCTTTTCTGTACGTCTGTTTTTTTGCACCTTTTGGTTACATCATTCGATATTCTTTTCCATAAGGGCAGTATTAGCAGGTCTTTTTCGGATAACAGGCCCGAGGTTAATCCGTCGTCTAAATCATGGTTGTCGTAAGCGATCTCATCTGCGATATTAACAATTTGGGCTTCCAGTGTAGGTTGTTCGCGAGGATTGAATTCTTTTAACTTAACACTACGGTCAAAGCTGGATGAATGTTTAACAATACCTTCTCTTACCTCCCAGCTGAGATTAAGTCCTGGAAATTCGGGATATTTTTCTTCCAGTATATCAATTACGCGTAAGCTATGGCTATTATGATTAAACCCTCCCTCTTCGCGCATAAGCTCATTCAATATTTCTTCTCCTGCATGGCCAAATGGAGTATGGCCAAGATCGTGAGCCAGGGAAATTGCCTCGGCTAAGTCTACGTTTAAACGAAACGCCGCGGCAATAGTCCGCGCTATCTGGGAAACCTCCAGGGTATGAGTAAGCCGGGTGCGATAAGAATCGCCTTCATGGATTACAAAGACCTGAGTTTTATATTCCAGTTTTCTAAAAGCGCTGCTATGGATAATTCTATCGCGGTCACGCTGATAAATAGAGCGATATGGGTGTTGCGCTTCTTCATGAACCCTCCCGCGAGATTGGTTGCTTTTCATTGCGTAGGGAGCCATAAATTTTTCTTCAAATTCCTTAATGTAGTCTTGATTTAGCATAACTTATTTATTATTTTTATTTTTCTCAGATAACTTTTGATATAAGTCATCTAAGGATTGAGAAATTACCTTGGTTTTAGCTATAATTGGCATAAAATTTGT
This sequence comes from Candidatus Omnitrophota bacterium, assembly GCA_030622705.1. The sequence continues at coordinate 1,105 of JAUXFU010000176.1, forward strand.
ATCTCCTTGCCATCGCGGCACAATGTGTAAATGAAGGTGTCCGGGGATGCCCGCCCCGGAGCATTTACCTATATTCATTCCAATGTTATACCCTTGCGGTTTTAAAATTTTGTCCAGCAGGTCAATGGCCTGATTTAGAGTATAAAATAAATCCGTGGTTTCCTTGCCGGTGAGCAATTTTAAATTTCCGATATGCCGGTTAGGGGAAATCATTGCATGGCCATTATTATATGGGAATAAGTTTAGCATTGCGAAGCTGTATTTATTTTTAATGAAGACATAGTTTTTCTTTTTATTTTTTAAGCTATGACAGAAAATGCAACCGGTTTGTTTTTTCCCGGCTGTGTTTATATAATCAATCCTCCATGGAGCCCAAAGTCTATGCATTGATAGCACCCTAGTTAAGTTGTAGATGCCTATCCCGGCACCTGTTTACTTTTAAGCTTCGCTTGTCCTGCGTTTCGTGTAGGATTCTGTTTACATCCTCCTGAATTAATAACCGCCGGTGCCGGTCCAGAGGTCTGTTCCAAGACGATAATCTATGGTTAGCTGTAAGATATCCGGCGTAGATGCGTCTGGGGTTTTGCCACCTGCAATACATCTGGTTGCTGAAAGCCTAATAGTGTTTCCTGCATGGGCTGGTATGGAATAAGAAAAAAAATGTGTAGGGCGACAGGCGTTAGGGATCTTATCGACGTTAGCGCCAATTCGTAAATTTCCCATTGTACAGTTAGTCGTATTTCCATCACCCATATAAATTGCCGCGCACTGGCTGCGCAGTTGGCCTATTACCTGCCTTGCCTCTGCGCCCCGCGATTTCTCAATCGATGCCCGATAATTCGTTACACCTAAGGTTGACAAAACGCCAATAATAATAATTACTACCATTAATTCTAATAATGTAAAACCCTTTTTCATTATCTTCTCCGTTTTTGGTATATTTTCACTTCTGATATACCGAGGTAAAAAGTTTTGTTAGGCGAGCGAACTCGCAGCTTTAAATTTTAACGATCCTGGCTTTTATTTCGTCGTTTATCTCGATAATCCCGAATGAATTAAACGGAGAACATATTGTATCCGTAGGGCTGCCGGGATTAAAGTATAGTATTCCTTTTCTTTTCTCATTTACGGGAGAATGTGAATGGCCAAATACGATTATATCAATTTTATCATTTTTGAAAATATCAGTAATTCTTTCTATTAATGATACCGGTGAACCGCTGCCGTGGGTAAGCCCAATCCGGTAATTATGACAAAACCAGATTATTTATTGTTTGATAAGGATACGACAGCAATTATATTCGGTAACCAGCAAGCAGCGGTTCAGAGGATGCTGCATTTTGGCTATCTGGCCGGAAGAGAGAA
>JAUXFU010000129.1 GCA_030622705.1 Candidatus Omnitrophota bacterium
TTGATATCAATCGTCTGGTTATTAAGACATATTTCATTCTCCCGGCTTATAAATACGGTAATATTTTCCTCCTCCTGATGTTTAGCAGTTACTGCAGTCGGTAAAGTCAACTTTATCCCCGGCTGCATTATGAAGTTAGCGGTAAGCATAAAGAAAATAAGAAGCAAAAATACAATGTCAACCAAAGGAGCAATATCCAGATGCATCGTTATTCTTTTTCTTCCCTCAAACTCCATATTCCACATCCTCGCGTGGTTGTCTGTCTTCTTTTGCTCTTGGCTCTTCAATACCCAACCATTCCATTAACATTTCAGCAGCATTTTTCATCTGAGAAGAGAAATTATCCAATTTTCCTTCAAAGTAATGATAAAAGATTATTGCCGGAATTGCTACGGATAGTCCGGTTGCGGTAGTAATAAGCGCCTCCCAGATACCTCCGGCTAAAACCGAAGCATCAACCCTTCCTCCCAATTCCTGAATCTTCATAAAACACTTGATCATCCCGGTAACTGTGCCTAATAAACCCAGAAGCGGCGAGATATGTCCAATAATCCCCAAACCCCTTAGGTTTGTTTCTAACTTGCGTAACTGCCTTGAGCCAGCCATTGATACCACCTTCTCCCATCTTGAAGATGCCCTTTTATAATTTTTAATACCCGCCTCCACTATAGAAACTACAGGGCCTGAGTTATCCTCTATTAGATTTAGTGCCTTCTCCGGCTTGCCTGCCTTTAAAAACTTCTCTATCTGAGAAAGAAAATCAGCAGGCTTTAATTTTGCCCGCTGGAAGTAAATTAATCTCTCTAAAATAATAGCAACTGCAATCACCGAGCATAGAAAAATAGGCAGCATCAAAGGACCGCCTTTTAAGACAAATTCAAGCATGCAAACCTCCATTCGCCTCCAGCCGCTATAACAACGGCTGGAGGTTTCCTTCCATCATGGCGAGTGTTTACCCTCAATTTTAGAATTTTACCGATACCTCAGTAAAGAAGTAACGGGGCATACTCGGATAGTAGTAATTTTTGCCGGAAGAGGTGTAAGCCTTAGTAGCATATTTTTTATCAAAGAGGTTATTACAGCCAACAGACCATTTGACTTCACTGTTGCCAAAATCTTTTTTGTAACCTAATTTAGTATCAGCAACAAAGTAACTGCTGTATTTTCTTTCGTTGAGGTCATCCATATAGGATGGCCCTATCTGTCTGCCGGTAAACGAGGTAAAGAAACCCTCGGGATGAACGTAATCCAAGCCAAAAGAAAGCTTCCACTTGGGGATCTTAGGCAGATATTTGCCTTCAATGGAGGTTTTGGATGGATTTTCCTTTACCTCAGCCCGCGTCCAATCAGCGCTTAAATTAGCAGTTAGGCCTTCGGTTATTCTATAGGCAACCATTCCTTCTATTCCTTTATGCTCAGCTTTACCGACGTTTTCGTATTGGTCTTTAGTATCATTCTTAACAATCAAATCCTTTACCTCGCTTATGTAAAAGGATAAACTAGCCGCCAAATCAGGCAAAGAATACTTTGTCCCTATCTCATAGGTAGTGGCTTTCTCTGGATTAAGATCGGAATTAGCATATTTGCCGACATATAGATTATATGGGTTGGGAATCTTGAATGCCCTCCCTATTGAACCATAAATATTTAAGTTCTCATTCAACTTATAGAGCAAGCTGCCTTTAGGACTCCAGCCATTCATATCCGTTTTCCCATTAACATCGGATTTGATAGTTCCGCCTGAATTATAGGCCCAACCGTTATTTTTAAATTCAGCTTTATCCCAGCGTAACCCAAAAATAGCCTCTAACGCTTCGAGTATTCTCCAGCTATCCTGGGCATAGAGAGCGTATTTTTCTATCTCAGTTGAGGTATTACGTCGGGATTTTAAAGATGTCCAGTCCGGCCGATAGCAGGAATCCTTATATATTACATCCTGATCAATATCGCCAGACTCTAAATCTGTCCCAAAAATGAGTGAATGCGAACCAAGCATTACATCATATTGTAAACCACCTCCTAAACTATCAGTATCAGTAAAATAAAACAGGCTCGGGCCATGAAATATCTCATAATCCTTGGCATAGTTATAGAGATTTGCCTTTATGCGGGATGATTCGCCTATCTCCTTCTCAAAAATCAATCTCTGATAATCCACATCATAATCTCCATAAGTATGCTCATAATACTCTTTGTAAGGACTGGTTAAGTCATCGGCATACCACTGTGCTTCGCTCAGCTTCCCCGGGCCGCCGTAATGGCTATCGCCACTGGAAAGAGTCAAACGCATATTAGCGTCCCAGTCAGGCATATCCTTTTCTACGCTTAACCAGTAATTCTCGACATCGTACGCAGAGTTATATCGCCAGCCATCTGCCTCCTTAGACTCGGCAGAAAAAGCAAGGCTTAAATTCTCGGTCCAATCTTCCTTTCCCATAATCTGGCCATAAAAAGAACCGTGCTTTATGCCGTATTCGCCAAACTTAATACCAGCTTCAGCTACGGGTTCAGAGGATGGTTTCTTGGTAATGATATTTATGGTTCCGCCTACGGCGTTTCCACCCCAGAGGGTTGAACCAGGCCCCATAACTACCTCTATCTTTTCCACATTGCTTAAAGGAATCATATCATAATATACCTTTCCTGTATCCGGTGAAACCATGGGCATACCATCCACCAGAACCAAGGTATAACCATAAGAATGACCGGCATGATAATTACCGCGCAGGACAATATCCCCCGCAGCCCCGCATCCATATGTATCATAGTAAGATACCCCGGGAATATTCTTTAAAGCCTCAGCTATGTTGCGAGCGCCGGACCTTTCAATATCCTCAGAGGTAACTACAGTAACTGCTGCCGGGATATCCTTGGCTAATCTTTTCTGTTTAGTTGCGGTTACTACCACTTCACCTAATTTTAAAGCCTTTTCTTCTTCAGCAAAGCTTAATCCAGAAAAACCAACTACTCCTACAATTAAACCTGTAAATGCCAACCACACAAACCTAAGATTTCTCATCATCTGCCTCCTTTTGATTTTCTACTTCCAGTTGTCCGGTCAGTCTTTTTTTACTATCCAATAAAAACTTCTTTCCAAAGCTCTTTTTTAAAGTTGCCTTCTGTAAACGAATTTTAATTTTGCACCACCTCCTTTACCAAAATTCATAAACATATATCCCTAAATGGACAGTTAGCGCACATATTAGGCAAGAAAATCGCCTTCGGCGATGACTTTTATCTCTGGTCGCAGGCGATTTTCGCAGTCCCAGCCGTTTTGCTGTGCGTAGCAAAGCAGGCGGAGATAGGAAAGTATTTTTATACTTTCCTATACCACAAGAAAATCGGCTTCGCCGATGACCTTTTAGCGATTTTCGCCGTCCCCGTAGCTTGTTTTCCCTTAGAAATCGCAAAACGATTTCTCAGGACTCAGTCCCGGAAATGCTCTGCATTTCTCGGGGCGAAGAAAA
>JAUXFU010000046.1 GCA_030622705.1 Candidatus Omnitrophota bacterium
ATAAATCCAGTCCTCCCCAGAATACGCTGAATCGGCACACCTCGAAACCGCCTCTGCAAGGCATCCGCCACAAAAGGGGATTCCTTTTGTGTAAGAATACGCCCCTTATTTAGATATAACTGATGCAGGGGGCAATTTAACAATTCAGTAAATAACAATTCGCCTTCAGTCATGTTTAGGTAATTTAGAAACTATACTCTTTTATCTTAACCACAAGACTACACGAGATTTTAAAAAGCATTAAACCACAGAGGACACTGAGGCTAAAGAGAGAATACAGAGATTTTTAAAGGTTTAAAAAATACTCTGTGTCCTCTCATCTATCTCTGTGACTCTGTGGTTAAGAATTTCTTTGAAATAAATCTTGTGGTTTCATTTTCTCTCTTAATCAAAGCGGCGGAAATCTCATCCAGGTTCCCTTCCAGGATTGACTCTAATTTATGCAAAGTCAAATTAATTCTATGATCGGTAACCCGGTGATCAGGAAAATTATAAGTCCGGACCTTCTCGCTTCGCTCACCCGTACCAACCTGAGATTTACGGTCCTGTGAAATCTTTTTTTCCTCCTGTTGCCTCAACCCATCCATAAGCCTGGCCCCCAGAACCCTTAATGCCTTGATTTTATTCTTAAGCTGTGACCGCTCATCCTGGCAGGTAACCACTATTCCTGTAGGTAAATGCGTAATTCTTACTGCCGAATCGGTAGTATTAACGCTTTGGCCGCCATGACCAGAGGAACGGAATACGTCAGTCTTTAAATCCTTTGAATTTATCTGAAATTCCGTATTTTTCGGCTCAACCAGTACCGCTACGGTAGCAGCTGAGGTATGAATCCGCCCTTGCGTCTCGGTCGCAGGAATACGCTGTACACGATGGACGCCACTTTCCCATCTAAGATACTGATATGCCTGCTTTCCGCGAATGCTAAAAATAACCTCTTTAAATCCTCCTAATTCTGTCGAATGCAAAGAAAGCATTTCGCTTGTCCAACCTCGTTTTTGCGCATATTTAGTGTACATCCTGTATAGATTTGCGACAAATAAACTTGCTTCCTGACCGCCAGTTCCGGCACGAATCTCAACAATGATATTCTTATCCTTTTCCTCTGTGCCCTTATTAATCTTCTGATCAATCTTGTTTATTATTCCCTCATTCCTTGTCTTTAAATCTTTAATCTCGCTTTCCACAAGCATTAGGAATTCATTATCATGTTTTTCCTTTAAGGTTACCTCTAACTTAACAATCTCGGATTTAGATTGTTTAAACTGGCGATACAAAAATACTATCTCGGAAATCCCGGATATCTCCTTAACATACTGGTTATACTGAATTTTATGAGAAATTATTTCGGGGAGAACCAGCAAACTCTCTAACTCCTCATATCGCTTTTCTATTTTCTCTAATTCCTCGAACATTTTTTTAAACCACGAGATTACACAAGATTTATTTTAAAGAAATTCTTAACCACAGAGTCACAAAGATAGATGAGAGGTCACAGAGTATTTTTTAAACCTTTAAAAATCTCTGTGTTCTCTTTGAGTCTCAGTGTTCTCTGTGGTTTATGCTTTTTAAAATCTTATGGTTTCATTTTTTAACATTTGATTTGCCGTATTTCTTCATAAATTTCTCTACCCTGCCTGCAGAATCAACAAATTTCTGCTTACCGGTAAAGAAAGGATGGCAATTAGAACAAATCTCCACGCGAATACTTGGTTTTGTTGAACGCGTATGAATCGTATTCCCGCAAGCACAAACAATTGCGCAACTTTGATATTTAGGGTGAATTTTGTCTTTCATAGATTTACCTCCACTTGCAACCGCGGAATCACGGAATTGCAATCACGGAAACACGGAAAATTATTATCCGCGCCTCCGTGAAACTTACGGCTTTAATTCTCTGTTCCGTGTCTCCGTAGTTACTGGTTCATACTATTTAGAAAATCATCATTATTCTTAGTTTGAGATAACTTATCAATCAATAATTCCATTGCCTCAACATTATTTAATTCATTAAGCACCTTCCTTAATATCCAGATCTTCTGTAAGTTGTCTGGCGGAACCAATAATTCTTCGTGACGGGTGTTAGATCTTTTGATATCGATTGCCGGATAAATCCTCCTTTGAAATAAATTTCTATCCAACTGCAGCTCCATATTACCGGTGCCTTTGAATTCTTCAAAAATGACATCATCCATACGGCTACCCGTATCAACAAGCGCAGTAGCAATAATAGTTAAACTCCCTCCTTCTTCGATAGCGCGTGCCGCACCAAAAAATCTTTTTGGCTTCTGAAGGGCATTCGAATCCACCCCTCCGGAAAGCACCTTACCACTATGAGGAATAACAGCGTTGTAAGCACGGGCAAGACGAGTAATACTATCTAATAATATCACCACATCCCTTTTATGTTCTACTAATCTTCTTGCCTTCTCCAAAACAATCTCAGCCACTTGAATATGCCTCTCGGGAGGCTCATCGAAAGTCGAAGAAATAACCTCCCCTTTAACATTACGCTGCATATCAGTAACCTCTTCCGGCCTCTCATCAATAAGCAGCACGATAAGAAAAACATCAGGCTGATTATGGACTATGGCGTTACCTATCTTCTGAAGCAAAACCGTCTTCCCGCTATAGGGCGGAGCAACGATTAAACTACGCTGCCCGCAACCAATAGGCGTAAGCAAATCCATAATCCGGCAGGATACATCCTTAGACTTTGCTTCCAGCAGAAAACGCTTACGCGGATATACCGGCGTAAGATTATCAAACAAAATCTTTTCTTTAGATTCATCAGGATGCGCAAAATTGACTGCCTCTATCTTAAGCAGCGCAAAATATTTCTCACCCTCCTTAGGCGGCCTGATTTGTCCACTGACCGTATCGCCTGTTTTTAAATCAAATTTTCTTATCTGAGAAGGAGAAATATAGACATCGTCGGGACAAGGTAAATAATTATAATTCGTAGATCTGAGGAATCCAAATCCCTCCGACAGAACCTCTAATATCCCCTCGCCAAACATCAAACCCTCCTTCTCTGCCTGGGCCTGAAGAATCTTAAACATAAGATCCTGTTTCCTTAGTCCGCTTACACCATTAATCCCTAATTGCCTGGCTAACTTACCAAGCTGGTCAATCTTCATCTGTTTTAAATTTCCGATATCTAATTTTTCCATCTTCTCCCTCCACCTGTAACGACGGAATCACGGAATTGCAACCACGGAAACACGGAAGATTATTATCCGTGTTTCCGTGAAACTTGTTGCTTTAATTTCCTGTTCCGTGCCTCCGTGGTTACAATCTTGCTCCAGATACTCTTCACCTGTTTCTGAGTTTGACTTTTTCTACCACTATTATCAATTACAAAATCGGCAAGTTTAATTTTATCATTTTGCGATAACTGAACGTTTAGCCTCCTATTTACTTCATCATTTGTTAAACCACTTTTCTTTAATCTTCGTATTTGGATTTTGGGTTCACATTTAACTACTATTAATTTATCAATCCAGGATAACATTCCCCCGCGCCAATTGGGATTTAAACCCCGCTGTTTCAATAATTGGCATGAGGATAAACTCAACTCAATCAATAAAGCAGCATCTATAATCAGAACTCGATTGCCGGATACCTCTGTTATTATGCCTCTTATTATTTTCAAAATGTAAGGATGCATAATTTTATTAAGTCTTTTTAATTTGAGTTTATCAAAAAACACCTCCCGGGCTAAACTCTTGCGGCTTATATAAGAACCCCGAAGAATCCCTTTACCAAAAGCAATTATGATTTGCTTATAAACAACGCTGCCCGGATGAATAATCCTATGGCCAATCTCATCCGCATCGATTATCCGCGCTCCTAACCTGTGAAACATTTTACTAACAGTAGTTTTACCGACGCCAAGATTGCCTGTTACTCCGATAACCATCTGTAGAACTAATGTGTTAACCAATCAAATAGTGACCGTGTTAGCTGTACTATTATATTCTCAAAAGCATAACGCGCTAACCCGCCAACACGATAACTAATTTAGTTTTTTATTAGCTTTTTATAAAGCTGAATGTATTTCTTTGCTGACTCCTGCCAGAAGAAATTAGCCTTCATTCCTTTTTTAATCTTTTCCTGCCATCTCTTTTTATCCCGATAACACAATAACGCTTTCTTTATCGCATCAACCAAAGCAAAACAGGTATACCCATCAATGATAAATCCGTTCTTGTGGTTTATTGTATCAGCCAGACCGCCGGTTTTATACACTAAGGGTATAGTCCCATATTTTAAACTGATCATCTGACCCAACCCACAGGGCTCAAACTTCGAAGGCATAAGAAAAATATCCGAACCGGCGTATATCTTATGAGCTAACTGATTATCAAATTTAAGATAGAGGCAAAATACATTAGGATATTTTTTGCTTTTCTGCTTTAATAGTTTATGGTATTTCTCGTCGCCGGTTCCTAAAATTACCAATTGCAGATTTAATTTACAAATTTCATCAATGGCTTCGGCAAGAATATCCAATCCTTTCTGCTCGGCCAGTCGAGAAACCATACCAAATACAGGTATTTTGCGCTCTATGTTTAATCCGCAGATCTTCTGCAAGTCCTGTTTATTTTTGTATTTGTCTTTTAGATTCTTAATGTTATACTTGGCGGCAATAAACTTATCGATCGAAGGATCCCAAACAGAATAATCTAATCCGTTTAATATCCCGGATAAACAATCCCGCCGCTTAAATAATACCCCCTCTAATCCACACCCAAAATCGGATGTCTGAATCTGTGCTGCGTAGGTAGGACTAACCGTGTTTACGCAATCGGAAAAAACAATCCCGCCCTTTAAAGTATTAACCTTACCGTAAAACTCCAGCTCTTCCATATTAAAAATTGACCAATCCAATTTCAACTTAGGAAATTCTTCGTATGCAAATATACCTTGATACGCCAGATTATGTATGGTAAGCAAAGTTCTGCAATTCTTATAGAACGGATCCGAGTGAAACTTTTTCTTAAGATAAACAGGGATATAAGATGCCTGCCAGTCATGAATGTGAATTATGTCAGGCTTGAAATTAATTCGCTTAAGTAATTCCAGGCACTGCCGGCAAAAGAAAGAGAATCTTTCTATATTATCGGGATAATCCCCTTTACGGTCGCTATAAAGACCGGCGCGATTAAAGTATTTATCATTCTGAATAAAATAAACTTTAATTTTTCCCTCAAGTTTTGTTGATAGAACTCCGGGGAACAACCTCTTATTCTTTATTTTGGATAATGCGGCCTTCTTATAAAATGGCATCAAAACAATAACCTCGTGTTTAAGCTTTTCTAAGGCTAAAGGTAAAGCTCCTGCCACATCTGCCAAGCCTCCGGTTTTAGCGAAAGGCACAACCTCTGAAGCACATATTACTATCTTCATCCCGCACCTTCCTTCCATTTAACCCGCATCTTTCTTATCTTCATTAATATAACTGCGGGATTCATTTAACCTCCTGCATCTCTAACCAGTTCTTCCCTTTTTTAATCACTACCTTTATCGGAACGCTAAAAACGAAACATTCTTCCATCCTCTGACGGACTAATCTGATAAGCAGGCCTAACTCCGTTTCAGGTACTTCAAAAACAAGCTCATCATGAATCTGCAAAATGAGCTTTGATTTCAGATTCTGTCTTCGTATCTGGCAATGAATCTCAACCATTGCTTTTTTTATAAGGTCGGCGGCTGAACCTTGTATCGGCGTATTTACTGCCTGCCTTTCGGCAAATTGCCGCATTCCCTGATTTCTGCTGTTAATCTCCGGGATATACCTTCTTCGTCCCAAAATTGTCGTAACATACCCGTCATTCCTTGCCCTGTCAATTTGATTCTGGATATAATCTTTAACCTCAGGATACCTCTGGAAATATGCTTCGATAAAGTTATCTGCTTCTTCATGAGAAACCCCTAAATCCCGGCTCAAACCAAAACTGCTCAGACCATAAATAATCCCGAAATTAATTCTCTTGGCCACCTCGCGCATTTCTTCGCTGATATCTTTTTGGTCTAATCCATAAATTAAACAGGCAGTAGCAATATGGATATCCTGATTATTCTTAAAAGCCTCGATAAGCCGAGAATCACAAGACAAATGCGCCAAAATCCTTAACTCTATCTGCGAATAATCAAAAGACACAAGAAAATAATCACCCCCAGAAAGAACTATCGCCTTCCTAATCTGCCGGCCAATCTCTCCTCTTATGGGAAGATTCTGCAAGTTAGGATTCGAAGAACTCAGTCTTCCGGTTTGCGTACCCGTCTGATTAAACGAGGCGTGGATTCTGCCGGATTTTGAATCAACCAATAAAGGCAGAGTATCAATATATGTAGATTTTATCTTCATGAGTTTTCGATATTCAAGTAATATTACAGGAAGACGATGCTGCTGGGCAAGCCTGTTGAGCACCTCTTCGTCTGTTGAGGGTCCGCTTTTGGTTTTCTTTACAACAGGCAACTTTAATTCTTCAAATAAAATACTTCTTAATTGCTTAGGCGAATTAATATTAAACTCCCTGCCGGAAAAACGATAAATTGATTCTACCAGTTTAGTTAACTGTTGTTGAACCTGTAAAGATAATGATTTAAGGAAATCTAAATTCAGCGCCACGCCGGTTAGCTCCATATTAGCAAGCACCTCTATTAGAGGCATCTCAAGGTCAAAGAAAAGCTCATCCAACCCATTCTGATGCATCTCTTTTTCCAAAACACTCTTCAATCTGAATATTAACTGGCACGCCATATCCTGTTGCAAACCCTGTTCATTGAATACCTCTTTAAAATAATCCCAGGCTAAGTCAGTCAACTTATAA
>JAUXFU010000184.1 GCA_030622705.1 Candidatus Omnitrophota bacterium
CCAAAGGCACAGGACCCACTGAGATTAAACGGATAAATCAACAAAGAACAGTATTTAACACCGCCAATATATACCAGCGTCCTTTTGGCAAAGTAGCACAAGAGATAAATGCAATATTAAAATCAGTAAAACAACACATACCCTATTTTCATCAGGACTACACCCTGCGATTAGCCGGAGAACAACAAAAGATGTCCGAATCATTCCAAAGTTTAGCATTTGCCTTGATTCTCGCCTTTATTCTGGTTTATATGATTATGGCCGGTGAATTTGAATCCCTGTGGCAGCCGTTTATTATAATGTTTACTGTCCCTCTCTCTCTTATCGGGGTAAGCCTTATCCTCTTTCTTACCCGCACCCCTTTAAGTATAGTTGCTTATTTAGGCATAATTATGCTGGGGGGAATTGTAGTTAATAACGGAATTGTCCTGACTGATTTTATCAACCGGCTGAGAGAACAAGGATACCCGCCAAGACAAGCAGTAATCCTTGCCAGCAAAACGCGCCTGCGGCCAATATTAATGACCTCCCTTACCACTATATTAGGCTTAAGCCCTCTGGCCTTAGGTATCGGAGAAGGCGCGGAATTGCGTGCGCCTCTGGCTCTAACGGTAATCGGCGGCTTAGCTTCAGCTACATTCTTAACATTGGTGGTAATCCCTGCCCTATATCTAACCGTGGCAGAAAGAATAAAGCCAAAATCGAAACAAATAGGAATTCAAGAAATCGAACCGGTTAAGATAGAGCCTCCGGCTAAGGAAAAGCCTCTGGAAGAAAAGATAGTAGAAACTCAACTAAAAGAAACAGAGCCTACTGCACAAGACAAGGTAGAGCTGTTACCGGTGCCGGAGGTAAAAACACCGCCTTTGCCTGAGGCAATAAAACCCGAGGAAGAAAAATCCAAAACAGACCGCGCAGAGATAAAACCGTCTGCTCAAAGGCTAAATCCGCGTCAGAGAGAAATTTTAGAAAAACTAACAACCCTCAAAAAAGTAACCCGTAAGCAATATGCGGATATGTTTTCCGTCTCCACCCCTACTGCCGCGCGCGATCTTAAGGAATTATTAAACAAAAAACTTCTCAAGGCACGCGGGCCACTTGGCCCGGGGAGGTGGTATGAACCTACCTAATCTCTCGGTAAAAAGACCAACGGCAATATCGATGCTTTTTATCGCCGTGGTTTTGATTGGAATAATCACCTTCCGGCTGCTGCCGGTAGAGATGATGCCCAATACCAGCTTTGAGAACATTACAATTAATATTAACGTACGGGGAGGAATTCCTACTTCGGAAATCGAAAAGCGTATTGCCAAGCCGGTTGAAGAAGCAGTAGGAACCGTCAACCACCTAAAGAACATTCTTTCCATATCCAAAGAAGGCAATTCCACGATTATCCTGCAATTTGAACCGGGCACAAATATGGACTTTGCTGCCCTGGAGGTACGTGAGAAATTTAACCGGGTAAGAAACAAGCTGCCGCGCGAAATCGAGAAACCGGTAATTGCCAAATATGAATATATGGACGTACCGATTATGATACTGGCAATAACCAGCCAGAGCCGCAACCCGGAGGAACTGCGTAAGATAGTTGATGAAAAAATAAAAGACCGTATCCAGAGAATCGAAGGGATTGCCCGCGCCGAGGTCAGCGGGGGCCGGGAAGGAAAGATCCTCATTGAAATTGACCAGCATAAACTTCAGGCATATCTTTTATCGATAAACCAGATTGTAGACACGATTAACCTTAATAACGCCAATCTCCTTGCCGGGGAAATAAAAAGGTCAAAGGATAAATACTTAGTACGGACAGTGGGGGAATTCAAATCCCTCAGCGAGATTGAAAACTTAGCAATTGCCACTACCAAACAAGGCTCAGTAGTCCGGCTTAAGGATATCGCCGAGGTTCACGATTCATATTTAGACCCGACTGCCTTTGCCCGGGTAAATACCCAGCCTGTTGTCTCCATTTATATTCAAAAAGAATCTACCGGAAACACTATCAAGATTGCCCGGCTGATTGATAAAGAGATAAAGATTCTAAAAGAAGAAATCCTGGAAAAAGACATAAAGATTACACTTACCTTTAACCAGGCTGAACATATCCAGCAGGCAGTTAACCAGGTTGAGCGCTCTTTGGGATTTGGGGCGATTCTGGCAACCTTAGTGCTTCTGCTGTTCTTAAGAAACTCCCGCCAGGTTCTTATTATTATCGCTACCATCCCCATCTCCGTGCTGTTTACCTTTTTTTTAATGTATTTTAGCAAACTTACGCTGAATGTAATGACC
>JAUXFU010000191.1 GCA_030622705.1 Candidatus Omnitrophota bacterium
AAAGGCCGCTTTAAAAGTATATATCAAAAAAATGTTAAGACCGTAAGACCGTTTCTACCTAACCCTATAATTACCAATAAGTTCTGATAGAAGTGGCCCCATTGGACAGTTCTGGGGGACGCTTCTGGTGTAACTCCATGATATCATTGGGGTTATTTAGAAACGGTCTTACGGTCTTAACATTTTTTTGATATATACTTTTAAAGCGGCCTTTCCTTTAATGGCTTGAAGCAATAGCCTTCTTGTGTTCCGGGCAAAGATACTACCGGTTCAGTTAATTGAAATTCACCCTTCTTAATCCAGGACTTTAACTCTTCGCTAATCCCTTTAGCCCTGGAATAACTCGAGAGTGCCCCTGTAGGCACCTGTTTACCCTGAATAATAATAGAACCTGACTTTAATTGCGCATAATTTACTTCTCCCAATACCTCCGGCTCCATCCGCGGATAAGCCTGGCTATAATCAACAACCTGGGCATAAATATCCTCATCCTTAACCGCGGCAAAACGACAGATATCCTCATCCAATATAGGAATAGGCACGCCTATGCCTACAGTTAAATTAACTCCATACCCTAATAAACTTGTCCCCCGCAGCCACTCCGGTTTCATTTGTTTTAAATCTCCGATAACAGCCAGAGTTCCGGCAGGAACCGAAGGAACACCGTTATCCTTTCTTTCTACTGCCGGATTATGCTGTGTACCCTGCCAGCTAATATAACCTACACCCCCGCCTAAGAATATCTTGGTGCCAATACCAATAGTTTTATAATAAGGGTCACATAACAACGGTGACAATTGTCCCGCAGAACAATAGTTGGCACTGCCTAATTCAGATTTCAGCATTCCCATATAAGTATAAATTATCCGCTTAGAAAGATTAACCGCAACATTATAATTTTGATAGCAATTGCGGATATTAAAAAGCACAGCCTCATTTAAATCGCTCAGTTTAATCCGGGTCTCTAAAAGCTTACGCGGATAGCAATCTGTGCCGTAAGCAGCTGCCTGCAGCCGTATATCATATCCCGCGACTAATTCCTGAATTACATGTCCGCCGCCATATCTAAACTCTCCGGGGTAAACCTTATTGCGCGGGTCATCATCAGGAAGAACCGTCGCCCCTAAATAGATGTCTGTCGCGGCAAATCCGGCATAAGCCGGCACATCATTAAGCTTACAGCTTCCCCCCCCTAATTTTATCCGCGGATTAGAATGCCCAATGTTAAAATAAACGCCTGATGAGCACATCGGGGCAAAGGTGCCGGTTGTAACTACATCAATCTGCCTGGCTGTTTTTTTCAAACCCTGTTTATCGACTAAATCGATAATCTCCTCGGCAGTCGCTACTACAACCTCTCCCTTCTTAATTTTCTCATTAATTTCCTTAATCGTCTTTGGCATTACCTTCACCTCCAATGAACAGACAATTTAAAGAGTCCCGCACACGACGAAATAAATTGCAGGCGGAAAACCATCTGTGAATTGACCCAGCACTAATTTTACACTTTTAAATATAAAATTAGTGCTGGGTAAATTCAGACAAATAACCCCGCACCAATTTTAAACCTTTAAAGTCTCAGAAAATTAGTGCTGGGTTATGTCCTCATTTAAATAATATAGTATCCAGATATCTCTGGGCTGAATCCGGTAAAATCACCACGATCAGCTTATTTGTATTTTCCTTTCTTCGGGCAACCTGAATTGCCGCCCAGACCGCAGCCCCCGAAGAGATACCGGCAAGAATCCCTTCTTCCTTTCCCATGCGCCGGGCTGTATTCAACGCGTCCTCGTTACTCACAGTAATAATCTCATCGAGCAATTCCCGCCTTAACACCTCAGGGATAAATCCCGCGCCAATACCCTGAATTTTATGTAACCCCGGACTTTTTCCGGATAAAACCGCGGA
>JAUXFU010000043.1 GCA_030622705.1 Candidatus Omnitrophota bacterium
ATCCATTTAAGAATGTTCCCGGTGTTAATATTACTGCCTTTGCAAATAACCTCTTGCCCTCATTAATCTCTACTCCTTTAATCAAACCCCGCTTAACCATTAATCCTGAAACCTCTGCTTCCTGAACCTTGAGATTTTCCTGATTCAATACTACTTGTTGCATATACAGGTAATATCTTTTTCTATCCACTTGCGCACGGGACGACCAGACTGCGGGCCCCTTTGAGGCGTTAAGGACTCTAAATTGTATCCCGCAGGCATCTGTAATCTGCGCCATCCGGCCTCCTAAGGCATCGATCTCCTTAACCAGCTGGCCCTTACCTACTCCGCCGATTGCCGGGTTACAGGACATAAAGCCGATGGTATCTATAGATAGAGTAACCAAAAGAGTCAAACACCCCATGCGAGCACTTGCCAACGCCGCCTCACAACCCGCATGCCCCGCGCCAACCACAATTACGTCATAAACCTTGTCCTTGCTCATATTGAATTATTATATCATAAAAAAAGACATCTTGAATTAACAAGACGCCCTTTTTCTTCTCTTCACTGGAATCCTACCGGCCTTTAATATGCGTAAAGTCTGCCGTATGGACGGGTTGAATGGGGGATTAACTTAATAAATCCTTTCTTCACGATACTTCTGAAGTTTAGAGAAAAATCATCGCAATATTCCCTTAGATATCCCTCTATCTCGCGAAAGCCTCTCTTATCTAATTCTGCGGCTTTAACCTCCCTGCCTAACTGATATTCTTCTATCCTGCCACGAATATATATAGTCCCCCCGTGCATTCCCGTACCCACATAGTTACCGGTTATAGATACCCCATCTTCACTGCTCATCCCTAATACTATAATAAGCCCCCCGGCCATATATTCCCCCAGAAAATCTCCTGCGCAGCCACCGGCAATCACTACCGGATATAAATCCCTGTAGGCCTTCATATGAATACCTACCCGGTAACCAACGTTACCCCTTAGAAATATTTTACCGCCGCGCATGGAATGACCCACGATATCTCCTGCATCTCCGTTAACTATAATCTTACCGGCATTCATCGTATTACCAATCCCATCTTGAGCATTGGAGTTAACAATAAGCGTAGGCCCATCCATAAAAGCGGCTAAATCGTTACCCGGTACTCCATTAATACTGATTCTTATATTACCGGATAACGCCGTGCCAATATAACGCTGGCCGTTAACATTGTCTAAAACAATATCCTTCCTGCCGCTGGTAACCGCCTGATTGATTAATTCGTTAAGTTCCTTATAGTGCATTCCCTTAGCATCTATCTTCATCCGGTTAGAAATCCTGCTGAGATTAGATCCGTTTATAGGAATATTATTTTTATTTTTCCTGATACGATTCCTGACTAAACTCATATTATTACCGCCTCTGCTGTTATCAGATGCTTTCTATAATCTTTAGGTAAACTAACCAACCCAAAATCCTCTTTTAAAAGCTGCTCTTTAAAACTACTCACATCAACTTTGTCTTTAATAAGGCCGGTATAAATGCCTGCCCGCTCTATATCCCCCACAAAAATAGTACCTACTATTTTACCTTCTCTTAAAACAACCTTCTTATACTTGGATTTTTCTTTATTATAATAGTCTAAAACCTGATAACCATCTTTCTCAACAAGAGTCTTTCCCGCCGAAATGGTCGGAATGCCACATAACTCAACGGAGTTCATTGTAAATCCACCCGAATATTCTTTCTTTGTACCGGCCATATTGTATCCGGCAATTCCTCCCTGCCGTACAGCTAAAGGCCAAATAGCAATAATTTGTTTTATATTCGAAAGTAAATCTTCGGCCTGGCAACAATCACCCGCGGCATATATATGTTTAATATTTGTCTGCATAAAATTATCGACTAATATTCCTTTATTTGTCTTGATTGGTGTCTCTTTTACCAACTCTATATTTGGCCTCACGCCAATCGCGATAATAACCATATCACATCTTATTTTTCTCTTATCCTTTAATATTACGCCCGTGACTTGTGACTTAGCTGTGCTGAGCCCTTCGATTTGGACAACGGTATTCTGGACAATCAACCCACAGCCTTTTCTTTCTAACGCACCTTCGATTATCCCCGATGCCTTCCTATCAAATGTAGCAGATAAAATTTTATCTGCCAGCTCTACGATGGTTACCTTAATCTTTAATTCCAGCAGTGCCTCGGTTGCCTTAAGTCCGATGAGGCCTCCCCCAATCACAACAGCGCTTTTAACCCTATTTCGCTTTATATATTTCTCTATTAACTCTACATCAGCTAATTTGGTAAAGGTAAATACACCTCCGGAACCAGAATCCTCTATCTTAGGCACAACCGGTATGCCGCCCGTAGCTATAAGCAGCTTGTCAAAACGTATCTTTTGTTTAGGCTCAAGGACAACCTCTTTTTTCCTAACATCTAATCTTTTTGCTTTCTTATTTAAGAATAAATCTACTGTTTTATCCCTATAAAACTCCTTAGTTCGATAAGCTAAATTCCCGCTGTCTATCTTTCTTCCTAATAAATAAGATATCAAGGGACGTGAATAATTAAAATGCGGCTCATCGGATATAACCGTGATTTTACCTTTTTTATCACACTCACGAATAGCCTCTACCGCGGCAATTCCGCTTGCGGAATTGCCGATAATCACATAATTCATCCCGCACCTTCTTTTTTATCCCGCGCCTTTGTTAAATTCTTTTTTATTATTTTTCTGAATATCCAAAGGCGCGGGGCTTATTCCTTCTCCTCATAGACTATGGCCTCATTGGGGCAATTCTTAACACAAACCGGTATTTCCTCGCCAATACATAAATCGCACTTAGAGGCAACCTTCTTGCTTTCGACATCTCTTAATATTACGCCAAAGGGACATACCATAATACACATCCAGCAGCCCACGCATTTGTCTTCATTACATAAAATGGCGCCTGTTTCTTTATCCCGGTATATTGCTCCGGTAAAACAAGCCTCAAGACAGGGGGCATCCTCGCAGTGACGGCATTGCAAAGCAAACGAAACATGCCCTTTTTCCTCTACTATTACCCTGGGCAAGGGTTTGGGCTCTTTGCCTTTATAGACTTTAATAATATCCTTTGATTTCGAGTGCTGCACCAGGCAGTGAATTTCACAAAGCCTGCATCCCATACAATACTCTTCTTTTATCAATATTTTCTTCACTTTTAACTCCCTATCACCACGCCTCTCCCGCCGCTTTTATCCCGAGTAACCGTAAATCGGTATCGGATAATCCCACACCTCTAAGTTGTTCACGGTTTCCTCTAAGGCTCTCAATAGCATTGATCCCCATCCCGCCAAGCATCTCTTTTATTTCCAGGCTCCAGGCACGCAGTAAATTAACCAATCTTCGCGCGCCTATATCCGGATTGAGTCTTTTCGTAAGATAAGGGTCTTGCGTAGCTATGCCCCAGTTACATTTTCCTGTATAACATCTCTGACAAAGATTACATCCCATAGCTACCAGTGCTGCCGTCCCAATATATACAGCATCTGCCCCTAAGGCAACTGCCTTAATAATATCCGCGCTGCTCCTGAAACCTCCGGCCGCAATCAAAGAAGCCTGATTCCTGATGCCCTCTTGCCTCAGGCGGCTGTCTACTACCGCAATCGCTAACTCAATGGGTATGCCAACATTATCTCTTATCATTGTAGGCGCGGCTCCTGTGCCGCCTCTTAAACCATCAATGGCCACGAAATCTGCTCCCGCTCGCACAATCCCGGAAGCAATAGGTGCAACATTATGCACAGCGGAAATCTTTACCCCTACTGGTTTCTTATACCGGGTAGCCTCTTTCAACGCATAGATAAGCTGCCTTAAATCTTCTATGGAATAAATATCATGATGAGGCGCGGGAGATAAGGCGTCTGTTCCCCCGGGAATCATCCTCGTGCGGCTAATCTCATCCGATACCTTCTCGCCCGGTAAATGACCGCCGATTCCCGGCTTTGCGCCCTGGCCAATCTTTATCTCAATCGCGGCTCCTGCTTCCAGATATTCCTTAACCACCCCAAACCTGCCAGAGGCCACCTGAACAATCGTATTAGCCGCATACTTATAAAGCTCTTTATGCAACCCCCCTTCTCCGGTATTGCAAAAAGTGCCCATTTCGGCTGCCGCCCTGGCTAAGGATTTAGAGGCATTAAGACTTATTGAACCAAAACTCATTGCGCTAAACAGGATCGGCGTTTCAAGTTTTAATTGAGGAGACAATTTAGTCTCAAGTTTTAAATCATAACCTTCGCTTTTAACGCTTTTACTTGTCACTTTGTGACTTTGTGACTTTGTGACCTGAATCTTATCCGGCTTCCTTCCTATATAAGTACGCAATTCCATTGGCTCTCGCAACGGGTCAATAGAGGGATTTGTAACCTGAGAGGCATTAAGCAAAATATGATCCCAGTATAGAGGATATGGTTTATCACAGCCCATACCCGTTAAAAGCACGCCCCCGGTTTCAGCCTGCTTGGTAAGGTCCTTGATAACCTGAGCATTCCAGTTGGCATTGAGTTTAAACTCTGAAGAATTGCGCCTTATCGTAATTGCGCCGGTCGGACAAAGAGTTTCACAGAAATGACAACCAACACATTTTGCGCCTTCGGAAACTATGGCGTCGGCCTCAGGGTCATAAACATGCACATCGTTAGAGCACATCCTTGCGCATACCTGACAGGTAATGCACTTTTGCTCATCCCTTTCTACAATAAATTCTGTTGGAGTCGGTCTCTTAGCCATCTTTTAGTCTCCCAATAACCGGGGTTCCTGCCTTGGGCATCCAGACTTTATCCGGCGCCGGGCAAACTTCGCGGATTGCTGATTCTTCTGACGCTATGTACAGCCTGCTGCCGGAATTTGCCGCCACCAAGGGCCTTAGTTTAATCCTATCATTCAATCCTACCATAGTCTCAGCATTCGACACAACTACACTAAACGGGCCGTTAATTAAAGCACTTGCGTAAACAATACGCAAAGTTTGCAGAATCTTCCTTTTCTCCGCAGATTCTCTGTTTATATCAACCCAAAATGGAGCTGCTAATATATCAGCTACTACCTCAAAAGAAAGATTGTGTTTCCTGACCAAAAGGTCAAAAAGATACGTAATTACCTCAGTATCCGTAAAAAAGGCGCATATGTATCCGTAATTCACAAGGAACCTTTTATTTATTCCGTAAGAGGAAATTTCTCCGTTATGCACAACCGACCAATCCAAAAGCCCGAAAGGATGCGCCCCGCCCCACCAACCAACTGTATTGGTAGGAAACCGACCATGCGCTGTCCAGATATAGGCCTGGTACTCTTCTAATTTATAAAATCTCCCGATATCTTCCGGATAACCCACCCCCTTAAACACGCCCATATTTTTACCGCTTGAGGCTACAAACGCCCCTTTAATCCGGGTGTTTATCTGCATCACTGTCTTTACTACAAAATCCTCCTCTGTTATATCATAGAACAGCTTTCTTTTTTCCTGCTTGGGCTGTAAAAAATACCTCCATAGAAGCGGCCTGTATTTTATAGATTTATCTTCCTTTGTCGGTATAATTTCATCTTTAATTATTTTATAATTATCCCTGATATATTCCTCTGTTTCAACCAAGGCAGCCTTATCTTCAAACATCATATGAAAACACCAATCTCTTTTAAACTCCGGGTATATCCCATAAGCGGCAAAGCCGCCGCCCAATCCATTGGAGCGCTCACGCATAGAGGCAATTGAGTTAATAATATCCCTGCCGGAAAATCTCCTGCCGCTGCGCTCCATTATTCCCACTATCGCACACCCGCTTATGTCTTTCTCGCGGAATCTATTCATAATTTACCTTGACTAAAAACCGGTATCTCAACCCTTTTATGCTCTGAATTTCTCATCATCTTCTTTACTTTTAACAAGCTACTGTTGTTTATGTCTTTTATCCGGCCGCTTTCGATGGCCGTTATAACCTTATCCAACTCATCGTAAGTAATGCCCATCTCATCCTCATCAGTTTGATTATACCATAAACCTGCTGATGGCGGCCTATCAATTATTTCATCGGGAACCCCTAAATCTTTTGCCAGCCTTCTCACCTCGATTTTAAGCAAACTGCCTAAGGGTAAAATATCCGTGCCGCCGTCACCATATTTTGTAAAATAACCGACCGATAATTCACTCTTATTACCTGTCCCGGCTACTAAATAATCCAGGCTATTGGCAAAATAATACAGCATAGACATTCGTAACCGGGGCTTTAGATTAGCCTTTGCCATATTCTTGGCCTTTGGGAATGTTTTAGCCAGCTCATCGAATATATCATCTAGAACCAGCTTCTTAATTTGTATGTCAAATTTTCTTGCCAGCTTTAATGCAAGCTTTTCATCCTGAGCATTACTTTTACAGGAAAGAATCAAACCCAATACATTATCGCCTAACGCCTTTTTAGACAATACTGCTACAACTGCCGAATCAATACCACCGCTTAAACCGACAACAATGCCTTTTTTATTTGCCTGCCGGACTTGCCTTTTTATCCAATTCGCTATTTTTTCAGAAAGCTCCATTGTCTACTCCTTCCATTTCCTGATTGCGATTCCTAACCTGCCGATCTTTGAATGAAGGGTATTGCGGTTTATTCCCAGGATTTGCGCTGCTTTAGACTGATTACCATAAACCCTATCTAATACAATCTCAATCAAGGGCTTCTCCACTGCTTCTAATACAAACCTATAAAGCCTGCCCTGGTTACTTCTAAAGAAGAAATCCTCAAATTGTTTTACTGCTTGTTCTAAGGGGCGATTCTTCTCCTCTGTTTGCTCCTTTTTGATATCAAACATATCCGCAGTCTTTTGCCGTTATAACTTTTTACAAAACAATGCCTAAAGATTAAGCACAATATAGCAAAAAATAAATAAGCACATAACTGACAGTGAGCCTGCGGGCTGCACAAGCTATAATCTTCATCAAGCAGCGCTGGGCTAACTATAATATCGGAAGCAAATTATCCAACTCATACTTAGTTAATTGTATCCGATAATCCTCCCAT
>JAUXFU010000077.1 GCA_030622705.1 Candidatus Omnitrophota bacterium
ACCAGTGAGAGAATTTCTCATTGGATAAACCAAAACGGTGCTCGACTAAATAGGAACAATAGAAGTCTAAGGGAAAATTAAAAATAAAATACAGCAAGAAAAGAATCAGAGAATAAAAAAAGATTAATAGGGCCTGATTGGGGAAAAACTGGATAATCCAAACGCGAAGCCAAACCCCTAATCCGCTAATTTGAAACAAGATCAAAAGGGATAATAAATAAACGGAGCTAACTACTGCCATAGTATATCTTATCCCTGAATATTTCTTTGCTCTATCGCTCATTAAAAGACCGCTGCCTTTAATACCCGCCCGCCCGCTCAATAATAAATGATTTCTCCGGATAATAGCGGTATGCCTTTTTTATATAATCAAACATCTTTGTGCTACTTTTACAGGAAATAGACATTTTTAGATACAATAAAGAAAGATTAAATGCGGGCGCTTTGTAACCGGGGTCTATCCTTAACGCCTCCTTAAAGGCAAACTCAGCTTTGGACATATCCCCCTTATTCGCGTACATTACGCCATAGTTGTTAAAAGCAAATTTCTTGTAACCAGTATCCAATAAGATACATTTTTGATAATTAACCTCTGCATTATAAAAATCGCCTTTCCCTTGTGCTTTTACTGCCCCATAATAATAATTTGATGCCTCTTCAGAGAGCAATTCGGAACCATAAGCCGGGCTATAGAACAAACACAGCAAAAATAATATAGTTAAAGATTTATTGACCATTATTAGTTTCCTTACTCAACTGAAAAAATATTCCTATCCGTAAAATATTTAACCACACCCACTACAAAAAATTGTAATGCTTCTTAACCGGCTCTTTTATATCCCAAACACAGGATAGGCCTTTAGGAAAGATTACCAGGTCCCCTGTACCACATTCCATTTCCCTGCCGTCTTCAAGCTTAACAATTACCCTGCCTTTAAGAAAATAACAAACCTCAGTCTCATCATAATGCCAATTAAAACTGCATACCTCTTTCTCCCAGACTCCCCAGGAAAGAATCTGCATCTGTTCTACTTTTTCCTGTGTGGCTTTTTCGATTTTAACCTCGAACATTTTTTTGCTCCTTTCTTAATAATCCCTTCGGCAATTTTCAGCGCCTCTTGCTTAGTTTTAATTCTGCCGATTGCCTGAGCTTCCTGCACTTGGGATAAAATCCTGCCAATTAAAGGCGAAGGCTGTAATTTAAAGCGCTTAATCAAATTGTCTCCGTTAATCAGACGCACAGGTTTTTTTTCTTTATCCTTGCGGAAATAATCCTTTATCAAACGGCGTACTACTCTTTCATGGCGCCGCCGGGATCCGGGCGTAGCTAAACAACCACACGTTGCCCGCTGGTCAGCCAAAGAGATTAAAAGCACACTCACGGCTTCTTCGGCAGCATCGCGAAAGAATCTAAACTTTGCCCTTGGCGTCAATACTGAATTATTTGCCAGGTAGCCCGGACGCAGATGCAGAAAAACCATCCTCCTTAAAAGAAAGTCTTCATCATTGGACAATTTTAAGCGCCGGGTAATTTTCTTAACCATCTCGCTGCCCCTGCGTTCATGCCCGTGAAAGCTTATCTTTCCGTCCTCAATACGCAGGGTTGCCGGCTTACCAATATCATGTATAAATCCGCCTAGCGTGATTAATTCACCCCGGCTGCGGCCCGACGAAATCTCTTGATTTAAATAATCCATGATATTTTGATTACGGGCAGAATTCTTGAATATCTTTTCAATCTGCCTTACCGTTTCCAGGGTATGCTGCCAGACGTTTAGATGATGATATGGCCCCTGGTTTATCCGGCGCATCGCTTTTATTTCCGGAACAATCAGCTCTATTATTCTATGTTGGTCTAATTGAGTTAGGAATTCATAGGCCCGGCTACTCTTTAATATCTTAAATAGCTCATCGCGAATTCTCTCAAAAGAAACTGTTTTTAATCTATTCCTTTTTTTATCAACTAAGTTTAAGGTTTGCGGCTCTATTTTAAAATTTAGAATGCAGGATAAACTAAATGCCCGCAAAAGCCTCAACGGGTCATCATCAAAAGCAAGACGGCTTACTACTCTAATAATTCCTGACTCCAAATCCTTTAAGCCACCGTAAGGATCAATCAAAAAGCCCGAAAGCAATTCCGGATTGTTTGTCTTAACAAAAGATTCCAAAAATATTTTTAATTCTATTGCCATAGCATTAATGCTGAAATCGCGCCTGCTTAAATCCTGCCCTAAATTTTCCCCGCGAAAATTACTGAAGTCTAGAGTAAAAACTCTTTTCCCGTCTTTTTTTATCAAACGCGCGCAGCCGGTAGTTTTATCCAAAACTACAAAACCGGCCTTCAGGCGCCTAGCTAAATCAGCGGTAAATTTAATTGCGTTCTTCCTAAGGGCAAAATCAATATCCGCTGTGTTTTCCCTGCGTGCAAGAATTATATCGCGTAGAAATCCACCCACAATATAAAGCCGGATTTTTTTTAACTCGCTGAATTTCAGCACATATCCTAAAATATGCCGGTTTTCTTTAATCAAATAAGATTCCTTCATGAAATTAATAGGGTAGGGATTCCCACTGATACACACAGATCATTTCCTAAGGGCGGGAATCATTTATTAAGCACCTCAGCCTGTTTAAGAACCGACTCATCAACAAATATGGAAACATTTGCCCTCACTGCCAGAGCAATACTGTCAGAAGGGCGGGCATCAACAACCTTTATCTTACCTGAATCAGTTTTTATAATCAGCTTGGCAAAAAATGTATTTTCTTCTAACCGGTCAATAATGATTTTTTCTAAATTTGCCTCTAAGTTTTTGATTGTTGAATGCAACAAGTCGTGGGTAAGAGGGCGCGGGGGAGTAAAACCGCCAATCTTCATTTTAATTGCCGAAGCCTCATTCAAACCAATCACGATAGGCAGCATCCGGCCTCCTTCTTTTTCCCTTAAGACAATTAACTGGTCGTGTCTTTTTTCATTAATAACAATCTTATTTAATTCCATCTCAACCATCAATATTTCCTCCTCACCGGAAAATCGCTGTAATCTTATTTTAAAGCGCTGTAAGCCTTACTTTTTTATTTTTTTCTCCGTGTTTTCTCTTTCTGTAGTATCTCGTTTAGAGCCCTCATAAATTGGCTCACGTCCTGAAACCGCCGGTAAACCGATGCAAACCTGACATAAGCAACATCATCAAGCAATTTCAATTTCTCCATTACCAATTCGCCAATCAGGCGGCTGGGGAGTTCGCGATCCGATTTCTTATGAATCGTCCGCTCAATAGAAGTAATTACCTCTTCCATTTTATCGATACTGATCGGCCGTTTCTCGCAAGCCTTCATTATGCCGGCTAATATCTTTTTACGGTCAAAGAGCTCTCTGCGGCCGTCTTTCTTAATCACCCTTAAAGATACATCCTCAATATACTCGTAAGTAGTAAAACGCTGGCCACATTGTAAGCATTCCCGGCGCCGGCGAATCGCTGAGTCTTCTGCCGTTGCCCTTGAATCAACAACCTTATCATCTTTAAAACCGCAATATGGACAATTCATTTTAGCTTACTCTAAAATTCAACAGGGCAAATATTTCTTACCTTAATTTTGCCTTGTTTTAGAAACTCCATTGCCATCTTATCCGGATACCCTCGGGCAATTACAATATCTTTAATGCCGGCATTAATAAGCATCTTAGCGCAAATGACACAGGGCTGATTAGTAACATAAAGAGTGGCCCCCATTACGCTAATTCCGTGTAACGAAGCCTGAATAAGGGCATTTTGCTCCGCATGCAGCCCGCGGCATAACTCATGACGCTGGCCTGAGGGTATTTTTAATTTTTCCCTCAAACAACCGGTTTCCGAACAATGTGCTAATCCAGTCGGCGCGCCGTTATATCCGGTTGCCAATATCTTCTTATCCCTCACAAGAACTGCTCCTACCTGCCGGCGCAGACAGGTTGACCGTCTGGAAACAAGCTGAGCCATCTCTAAAAAATACTCATCCCAACACGGCCGCTTCTTCTTTAAACTCTTAGGAATAGTTTTTTGCATTCCGGCCTTAATCATTATTTCTCAATTCAGGATACAAAGGAAATTTCCTGGTTAAATCCAGCACCTCTGCCTTTATCCGGCTTAATTTCCCTAAGTTATCCCGGTATTCTAACGCCCGTTCAATCAAATCAGCAACCCGATCTATCTGTTTCTCCTTTATCCCCCGTGTGGTAACTGCCGCCGTTCCCAAACGAATACCACTGGTTAGTGAAGCTGCTAATTTATCGAATGGAATAAGATTCTTATTTACGGTAATCCCCGCCTTTTCTAATACCTCCTGAGCCTGCTTACCCGTAATATTACAGGAGGTCAAATCAATTAATAGCAAATGATTATCGGTCCCCCCGGAGACAATACGAAAACCTTTCTCTTTTAGCTTAGCTGATAATCGACGAGCATTCCTTATAATCTGTGTTTGATATACCCTGAATTCCTCTGTCCTTGCCAACGCAAAGGCAACTGCCTTAGCAGCGATTACATGCATTAACGGACCACCCTGAATGCCGGGAAAAACTACAGAATCAATTTTACGGCCAAATTCCTTTTTGGCAATAATAAATCCGCCCCGCGGCCCCCTTAGTGTCTTATGGGTAGTTGAACTGACAAACTCAGCATAAGGAACCGGTGAGGCATGAATACCCGCGGCAATTAATCCTGCGATATGAGCCATATCTACAAAAAGATAGGCGCCAACTTTATCACAGATAGCGCGAAATCTGAGAAAGTCAATCTCGCGAGGATAAGCCGAAGCCCCGGCAAGGATTAATTTCGGTTTAAATTTTACGGCTAATCTCTCAATTTCATCGTAGTCAATCCTCTCGGTTTCCCTATTTACCCCATAGGTAATAATATTATAAAACATCCCTGAGAAATTACGGCAGTGGCCGTGAGTTAAATGGCCCCCGCAGGATAAATCCATAGCCAAAACTGTATCGCCGAATTTCAAAGCGCAGAAAAAAACTGCCATATTTGCCTGCGTACCCGAATGAGGCTGAACATTAACGTACTCAGCGCCAAATAACTCCCTTGCCCGCTCAATTGCTAAACGCTCGGCCTCATCTACAAATTCGCATCCTCCATACCAACGTCGCTGA
>JAUXFU010000127.1 GCA_030622705.1 Candidatus Omnitrophota bacterium
CTCCCACAAACCTCCTGTATGGTCCCAATGGTCATGAGAAATAACAACTGATTCTATAACTGAAATATCGATACCCATTATTTTCATATTATTAAACAGGTATTTCGCACTTTCTCCCGTATCGAACAAAATACGCTTATCAACCAAGCAGGAAAATCCCCATCCGCTTGAGAATTTACTGTTTATAACCTCATTGTTAAAGACAATCTTGACTTCCATTTTATTATCTCTTACATACCCCGTCATCCGAACAGGGTGGTTTTTCACAACGTTCGGCTCTACCGCAACATGTCCCGCCGCCGGAAGACGCGCCCTTCCTGTAATCTGTAGCGTAAAAACCGGAGCCTTTAAATATTATACCCGTACCCGCGCCGATTAAACGCTTAACGTTCTTTCCGCATTTAGGACATGTTTTAATCGGTTGATCGTTCATCTTCTGAAATTTCTCAAATTTGTAACCGCAATCTTCACATTGATATTCGTATGTAGGCATATTTAATCCCTCCCTTCAAACTTCGGCTTTTCGAATTTATTTATAGCCTTTTTATTTATCTAAATCTCCTGCCAATCATACCGCCGGATCTCATTTTATTCAAGAAAATTGGCTTCGCCGATGACTTCTTACCGATTTTCGCCGTCCCCATGGCTTATTTTCGAAGAAAACATACGGGGGTAGGAAAGTTTTATACTTTCCTACAATATTAAATAATCCGTAATTTTTCCTACTATCTCACTCATATTCTTAACCGCGAGGCCTTCTTTCTTGAAATGAATAAACGGCTGGCCTGAATCGCCTAATTTCACAATTTCAGGATCCATCACGATACTCCCCAGAAACGGCACTTTTAAATCATGAGCGGATTTTTCGCCGCCGCCAGCCCCAAATAAATCTATCTCTTTCTTACAAAAAGGACAAACAAACCCACTCATATTTTCGATTACCCCTATGACCGGAATCTTTAATTCTTTCGCGAACATAACACATTTCCTGGAATCTAAAACCGCTACATCCTGCGGTGTTGTAACAATGATCGCGCCGTTTATATCCGGAATAAGCTGGCAAACACTCAATGGTTCATCTCCTGTCCCGGGAGGAGAATCAACGATTAAATAGTCGAGTTCACCCCAATTAACATCGCTCAAAAATTGCTTTATAGTTAGCATTTTAAGAGGCCCGCGCCAGATTACAGGCTGATCTTCGTTATCCAATAACAACGCGAGGCTTACAGCTTTCAAGCCGGATAAAACCTCAATGGGTTCCATGCCCCACTCAGATCCTGTGAGTTTTCTCCCTTCAATTCCTAACATCTTGGCAATATTGGGGCCGTGAATATCCACATCCAGAATGCCGACCTTATTTCCCTTAAGAGCCAATTCATACGCTAAATTAACCGCCACCGTGGTCTTACCAACGCCGCCTTTTCCGCTGATAACAATCAATTTATATTTTATCTTAGCTAAATTTCGCTTAAGGCGCCCTTGTTGCTCCAGCTCTTGAGCCTTCTTATCTTTTTCCTGCATTTTTTATCTTTTATAGCTTACTGCATAGATTTTTCGGTATTCCTGCGGCTATAGTCTCTTGATATGCTCTATTGCTTCTTTTAATACAATTACCTCAGTTGCTTTTGAAGCTTATCCCAGATTTTACTAATTGTATGTTTAATCCCATCATCCGAATATTCCATTATTGTCTTTGCTTCAACCATCGCTTTTACTACGGATTTATTGAATCCTACCCTGCCCAGAAGCGTAATGTTATTTCCTCGGCAGTATTCCTCTATCTTTACTGTCATCTCAAGGTTCAAATCATATTTATTCACCACCAATTTTACCCTAACCCCAAAATGCTTAGCAACAGCGATAACTCTCTGGGCATCATGCAATCCTGATAATGTCGGTTCAGTTACAACCAAAGCGCAATCTACCCCTGTAATAGAGGCGATAACCGGGCATCCTATTCCCGGGGCGCCATCCACAATTACCCAATCGAGATTTTGCTTTTGGGCTATCTCTTTCGCTCTTTGCCGGACTTTCGCGACGAGCTTGCCTGAATTTTCCTCAGCAACCCCGAGTTTAGCATGCACCATCGGGCCGAATCTTGTATCGGATATAAACCACTCCCCTGAGGTGTTTTCCTCCATCTGTATGGCTTTCACAGGACAAACAAAGCTGCAAAACGCGCACCCCTCACAGGAAACAGGATCAACAATAAAATCTTCTGTTATGGCATCAAACCGGCATACCTGTTTACATTTGCCGCATTGGGTACAAAGCTGCTTATTAATAGACGCCGTCACCCCGCTTTTGAATACATGCCTTTCTTTTATCCGCGGTTTCAACAATAGATGTAAATCCGCGGCATCAACATCACAATCTGCCATTACCTTCTTTTCAGCCAAAGCGGCAAACGCGCCTGTAATTACGGTCTTGCCTGTTCCGCCCTTTCCGCTTATTACCACAATCTGTCTCATAATCAATCCTTAAAGCGTTATAATCTTATCTGATTTCCTTTGCCCTTGCGATACTACTCTTAATCACCTCAAACAACTCACAAAACTGCTTCCTGTATTCGGAAAAAGACTCTACAATTGTCTTACCCCTTGAATAAGCAGAGGCTATTTCTTTTTTAAAGAGTATTTTCATAATTATCGGTATGTTTTCCTGACGGCAGTAATCATCTGTTTTCTCATCTCCTAAATCCGACCTGTTGACAACAACAGCAAAGGCAAGCTTAATCTTCCTTAGCACCTCAACCGCGAGGATAAGGTCGTTTAACCCAAATGGGGTTGGCTCGGTAACAAGAACGCAGAAATCGCTTGCCTTTATTGCCGTAATTACAGGACAGGAAGTCCCCGGGGGCACATCAATGATATTTACCCGGTCGGAACTGATATGCTTTTTAACCGCCTTTATCAGCGGCGGCGACATTGCCTCCCCGATATTTAATTTTCCATGCGCGAACAACAAATCCGCCTTTTCGCCTGTCTCAACAAAACCAATCTGTTTATCTACTTCTTTTATTGCCTGCCGGGGGCAAAAATAACTGCATGAACCGCACCCATGGCAAAGCTCAGGAAATATCAGCACTTTTTTATTTACCCCGTTAGCAACAGAATCTCTAACGGGGTTTACAACTGCTATGGCATTATAGACGCAGACTTCCTGACACCTGCCGCACCCATCACATTTAGACTGATCAACCTCCGGCACAGGAATAGAAACAGCCTCTTTATTCGTGATTCGCGGTTTTATAAAAATATGTGAATTGGGCTCTTCCACATCACAATCCAAAATCCGCGCGTTTGGAATTGATAACGCCAGATTTGTCGCGACTGTGGTTTTACCTGTTCCGCCTTTTCCGCTGGCAATCGAAATAATCATATTTTACCCTCTAACCATCAAAACCAACGCCTAAAGCCTCCCGTACCAATTATTCCTTTTCATTTCTTCTTCTGTAAGTCGGATCGTAGCCATGTC
>JAUXFU010000181.1 GCA_030622705.1 Candidatus Omnitrophota bacterium
AGTGGGGAACGGGTTTTTATTTTGTTTCTACGCCGCCGGAATTGGCCGCGAAGTACCTGCGTGAAGCAAAGTGATAAATTTGGATATAAGTTCTTTTATCAATGAAAGGGGGAGTTAAAGATGGCAGCAGTAAAAGTAGGGATTAACGGTTTTGGCAGAATTGGCAGACTCATTCTTCGTGCCGGGATAGACAATAAAAATATTGAATTTGTGGCAGTAAATGATTTACCTGTGGGGACAGAGACATTAGCATACCTTTTAAAATATGACTCTACCTTTGGTATTTTAAACAAGGACATAACCAGAACCGAGGATTGTTTAATCATTGACGGGAGGAAGACTAAGGTTTTAAGTTATAAGTCTCCTGCGGAGATACCCTGGAAGCAATATGGTGTTGATATTGTGGTGGAGTCAACCGGGTTATTCAGGGATAGAGAAAAGGCATCCGGGCATATTAGCAATGGCGGGGCAAAGAAGGTGATTATCAGCGCCCCGGCAAAGGATGAGGATATTACTATTGTTTTAGGGGTGAATGAAGAAAAATACGAACCAAAGAAGCATAATATTATCTCTAATGCCTCCTGTACCACCAATTGCCTGGCGCCAATGGCAAAGGTATTATTGGATAATTTCGGCATGAAGTCAGGCCTGATGACGACAATCCATTCCTATACCAATGACCAGCGTATACTCGATTTTCCTCACAAGGATTTAAGAAGGGCGAGGGCAGCTGCTGTTTCGATGATTCCTACAACTACCGGAGCGGCCAAGGCAATAGGCAGTGTTATCCCGCAGCTTAAGGGAAAACTTGACGGGCTGGCAATTCGTACCCCTACCCCGGACGTCTCCCTGACCGATCTTACCTGTCAAACAGAGAAAGAGGTTACCAAAGAGGCAATAAATGACGCTTTTAAAAAGGCGGCTGAAACAAATCTTAAGGGAATCCTGCAATATCTTCAGGCCCCGCTGGTTTCCAAGGATTTTGTCGGTAACTGCTATTCCTGTATCTTTGATTCCGGGCTTACCTGCGCTATTGCTCCTAATTTGGTAAAAATCTTAGGCTGGTACGATAACGAGTGGGGCTATTCCTGCCGGATAGTTGATTTAATCGAGTATATCACTAATAAAGGATTATAAAAAAGCCTGTTGCTGAAAGTCTATTTATTATTGGAAGTATCTATGATTATCTGGTTTGAAGGAGTTCTTCAGCGGTTTAAATAGAGAACTCTGTATATTTTTAGACTTTTTCAGAGTTCTTAAGTAATTAAGATTCATTTTAAAATGTTGACAAGATAAAGTTTACGGTTTAATATAATCTATATGTTAGAATTTAAATTTTTCACTAAACTAAGGGAGTATAATTTTGAAGTCAGGGGTTTATTGAAATGTCAATATTTAAATTAAAATCTATTGAAGACGCTTCGGTTGTAAGGAAATTTTCGGTGCTTTTTAGCCTGATGTCTTTCTTTCCGTTTCTAATTTTATCCGCCTTGTTTTTCTATCTTAATATAAAAGGTATATTAAAACTAAACCTGAATTTTCTTTTCTATTCAGCTTTTCTGGTTGGCGTTTTTGCGCTTATCGGATTTTTTGGAATGCGCAGGAGTCTGGTTAATCTAAATAAGATATCGCAGACAACCCAGGATATTCTTAAAGGCGATATGTCGCCAATTAATATTAGCGCAACCGGTAACAACGAGGTTTCTCAGATAGCCCGCGCGTTCAACGAGGTGGTGCAGAAATTAGAGGTAAACATTCAGGAGCTTAGAAAGTCCAAGGGTCTACTCCAGGAGGTATTATCCAGAGTTGCCAGCGGCGTTTCCTCTGCCGAGAACATCAACGCATTCCTGGATCTAATTCTAAAAACAACGGTAAATGCCCTGAGTGCTAGCTCAGGATTGCTTTTACTTTCGGCAGAAGAGAAAAATGAGCTTAGCGTAAAAAGTTGTTTTGGCTTAGCCTGTTCTTCATATTCCCGGGGTCAGTGTCTTCCCATAGAAACAGAGGTAGTTGGCTGGGTGGCGAAGGAGGGAAAACCCTTGTTTATCCCCCGTTTGCATAAGATAGCAGCAATCAAAGAAGCTAGCGTTGATTCAGTTTTTCAGCCTCCCTTGATTTGTACCCCGCTGATATTTCAGAATAAGGTAGTGGGGGTTCTTTTAGTCAGCGGCAAGGAAAAAGACGCCAACTTCCAAGAAGACGAGTTAATTATTCTTTCTAATCTTGCCTCACAGATTGCTCTGGCTATAGCAAATGAGAAATTAAATGCCGACGCGCAGGAAACTTATTTAGAAACGGTTACCGCTTTAGCCATGGCAGTGGAGGCGCGTGATCCTTACAGCCGTGGTCATTCTGACAGGGTAAGTAAATACGCAGTCAAGGTAGCCCAGGTCTTAG
>JAUXFU010000042.1 GCA_030622705.1 Candidatus Omnitrophota bacterium
AACAAATGCTTGCAGCGAATGATAAAGCATTTTAATAAAGGGAAACTCGTTGCAGAGAAAACTATAGAAGAACTCGAAAAGTTAAAAAATGCCCAATCCCTATAAACTTTTGCTTTTTACCTGTTATGGCGGATGTGCTACCGGCGTTGCCGCATCCAAGGCCTGAAAAACTAGGGGACGGTTCTGGGTTTTATTATATTTTGTGTGAGATTTCCCCTCTTTCTGCGTATATTAATAGTAGAAGGAGGGATTCTTTATTACGTAGGAAAGTATAAAACTTTTCTACCCCCTATTTTTTCTTCGAAAACAAGCCTCGGGGACGGCGAAAATCGTTAAGAGCTCATCGGCGAAGCCGATTTTCTTGTCTGCATCTGATAAAGACGATAATATAAGCCATTTTTGCTTAAAAGTTCTTGGTGTCTGCCCTGTTCGACAATCCTCCCCTTATCTAAAACCACAATATAATCGGCGTTGAGCACCGCGGAAAGCCGATGAGCCACAATAAATACTGTGCGCCCCTGCATCAGCTTCTCTAAAGCCTCCTGCACGATTCGTTCAGAAGCACTATCCAAATGAGAAGTAGCTTCATCAAGAACCAGTATCGGCGGATTCTTGAGAATGGCGCGGGCAATAGCAATCCTTTGCCTTTCGCCTCCCGAAAGTGCCATACCCCGTTCGCCGATTTCTGTATCATAACCCTGGGGTAATTTCATAATGAAATCGTGGGCATAAGCCTTAATCGATACATCGATTATTTCTTTAAGCCCTGAGTTCGGCCTACCATAGGCGATATTTGCCCTTACGGTATCATTAAAAAGAATGGTTTCCTGGCTAACCAGCCCGATATTCTGGCGTAAAGACCTCAAGCTAAACTCACAAATATCCTGGCCGTCAATAAGTATCCTTCCTTTTTGCGGGTCATAAAAACGCAGAAGAAGATCAACTAAAGTAGTCTTACCCGCTCCGCTCTGGCCAACAATTGCCAGAGACTGACCAATATCTATCTTCAAATCTATTCCGGAAAATACATTTTCGGTATCATAAGCAAACCAAACCCCCTCAAAAGAAATATTGTCCCTTGGCCGGGATAATTGGGCTGCCCCCGGGGAATCCTTTACCTTCGGCTGGCTATTCAACACATCGTAAATCCGGATACTGGCTGCAACTGCCTGCTGATTCACAGAATGAACCTGACTCAATTTCTTAAACGGCCTGATCAAACAAAGCAACGACCCAAGAAATGAGCCAAATACACCAAAAGAAAACCTGCCCGCGATAACCTCACGGCCAACCCAGAAAAAAACAAATATTGCCGCCAGCACCCCTATATATTCTGTAACCGGACTTAAAATAAGCCTGCGTTTGATTGATTTCATGCTCAACTTGTAAAAATCATAATTTTGCCTCTTAAATCTATTAATTACTTCATCTTCAGCGCAAAAGGCCTTCACGATCCTTGCCCCAAGAATGGTCTCGTACAAACTGGAATGAATATCCGCCATCTTCTCCTGAGAGCGCCGGGAAAGCTTTTTAATCGCCCTGCCGATTGCAATCATGGGAATACTCACTAAAGGCAAAAGCACAAAAGAAATAAGGCCTAATCCCGGATGAACAAAAAAGATCCAAAGAGTAAAAGCTATTACCTGTAAACTCTGATAAATAAGGTCGGTTAACGCGTAACTAACGGCATTCTCTACCAAAAGAACGTCACTGGTAACCCGTGAAATTAACTCTCCTCCCCGCTTGCGATTATAGTATTCAAGAGATAAACTCTGTAACTTGATATAGAGCTGAGAACGAATATCCCGTACCACCCGCTGGCCGATATCCGACATAAGATAACCCTGAATAAAAAAACATACCCCTTTCAAGATAAATAAAATCAAAATCGCAATTGCCATAACCTTAAGCATTACAAGCGAGGGGGTAGCATTCAAAAAATCCACAAATTCAGCTAAAAATGGAGGTAGTTGTCGGGGAAAGACGATTTTTTTGCCTGTAAGGACGACATCTGCCAAAGGCAGGAACATCGTTAATGGCGCGACATCGAATAGGGCGGAAAACCCCATTACTAAAGCCGCAAGCCCGAGGCGTTTACGATATGGCCTGATAAACTGCAATAAACGGAAATAGTCTTTCATTTGGGGCATATATTATCATAATATTTGACATTTGTCGAGTATTTTGATAATATTAACTATGCGAAAAATTAAAGTAGGGGTAATTGGTGTGGGGCATCTGGGCGTGATACATGCCCGCATTTACCAACAACTACCAGAAGCAGAATTAACAGCAATAAGCGACATAAAACCTCACCGGTTAAAAGAGATCTCAAGCCAGCTTGGCGTTGCCGGCTATATCGATTACAAAGAACTCTTCAGCCGGGTTGAGGCAGTAAGTATTGTCGTGCCGACTTGCCTCCATTACCAAGTCGGACAGGACTGCCTGAATCAGGGCATTTCTGTATTAATTGAGAAACCATTTACCGAGAATCTTTTTCAGGCAAACAAATTAATTAAACTTGCGGACAAAAAAAGGCTTCTTTTACAGGTAGGTCATATCGAAAGATTTAACCCCGCCTTTATTGCCACCAAACAATTAATCAAAAACCCCCGCTTTATTGAATGTCACCGGCTCAGCCCGTTTCCCAAACGCAGTTTGGATGTAGGGGTAGTGCTTGACCTGATGATTCATGATATCGACATTGTTTTAGGTCTGGTTAAATCTAAAATAAAAAGAATAAGCGCAGTAGGCGTAAATGTTCTTACATCCTTTGAAGACATTGCCAATGCCCGCCTGGAATTCGACAACGGCTGTATTTGTAATCTAACCTCAAGCCGTATATCCGAGGAGCCAATGCGTAAAATCCGCATCTTTTTTAGGGATACCTACATCTCCTTAGACTATAAACATGAACATGCTTTTATTTTCCGGAAGAAAAAACAGGGTATTTTTAAAAAACCTCTACCCATCGAAAGAGAGCCATCCATGGTAAAAGAGCTGCTTTCTTTCCTGGAATGCGCAGGTGGCCGGAAAAAACCGACAGTCTCCGGCGATATCGCCCGGGATGCCCTTGCGGTAGCTCTAAAAATCAAAAATAAAATTTGGCACAAAAAACCAAAGCTCAAAAGATAAACTATAAGATAAAAAAGCTTATGGAACCACGGATAAACTGGTGAATTAACTTAGTAATTAAGGGGACCAGGTGATCGGGGGATTGGGGTTTGGAGATTAGGAGATTGGGGAATTAGGTAAAGCTGTTTATAAATAATACCTTTTTTTCCTAATATCCTAATCCCCTAATTTCCAAATCCTAATATCCTAATTACCCAATACCCTTAACATTTATCGAATTAGTGGATTAAAGTTAGTCCGTGTTCATTCGTGGTTACAAAAAAACCAGCTTTTTTAGTTTTTATCCAACAAAAATAATGCAAAAGAAAATCTTAATTGTTGCCGGAGAGGCTTCCTCAGATATGCAGGCAGCAGAGCTGGTTAAGGAAATTAGAATATTAATGCCTCAATTGGAATTTTTTGGCCTGGGCGGAGCCAGGATGGAAAAACAGGGCGTTAAACTTTTTGCTAATATTGTCGGCTTAGCTGTAGTGGGCTTTGTGGAGGTCCTTAAAAATATCAGAAAGTTTAAACTTATATTTAATCAGGCGCTTCAGAAAATAGATAAACTAAATCCGGACCTTGCCATCCTTATTGATTACCCGGGCTTTAATCTACGCCTGGCAGGTGAGCTTAAGAAAAGAGGTATTCCCGTAATTTATTATATTAGCCCGCAGGTTTGGGCGTGGGGTAAAAATCGCATAAATCTCATTAAAAAGCTTATCAAAAAAATGATTGTGATCTTTAAATTTGAAGAGGAACTTTATAAAAGCCAAGGTGTTGATGTTAGCTTTGTTGGCCATCCCCTTTTAGACACTGTCAAAAGTAATTCTTGCCTTGCTCTGCCGGTTGGCAAAATTACCATTGCCCTTCTCCCCGGCTCACGAAAAACAGAAGTCAAACGGCTTCTTCCGTTAATGTTAGAAAGCGCAAAATTAATCCGTAAAAAAATCCCTGACAGTCAGTTTGTAATCTTACGGTCATCCACAGTAAAAAAAGAATTATTTAAACGGATTATCGCTAACTGCGCCTTACCGGTTTATATCTTCAGCGATAAGACTTACGACGGAATAATGAGCTGCGACTTCTCTATAGTCGCCTCCGGCAGCGCAACACTGGAAACCGCGATATTAGAGAAACCCTTTGTGATTATCTATAAGATCTCCTGGCTTAGCTGGATCTGCCTACGCCCAATTATCCAAATCCCGCATATTGGGCTGGTAAATATCGTTGCCGGAAGAAAAATAATTAAGGAATTCGTCCAATATCGCGCCAATCCAAAAAGAATCTCACAGTATATTATCGAAACTATAAATAATCCTAAAAGGCTGACTGTTATTAAAAATGAACTCTCTCGGATAAAATCTGTTTTGGGAGAAAAAGGAGCGAATTCGCGCGCGGCAAGAATCATTGTAGACCTATTAAATAAGGACTGTTAATCTATAAGTTATTTTTGGCCCTCTTCCATGATTCTATGCGCTTATCCGTAAAACAATATATTACATCAAAAGCTTCGCATTCCCTCTCACCGGTATAAGTTAAAGTCTTTACTGTATAATTAAACGATTTAACCTGCAACAGGCCGCTGTTGAAATCTATCCCCAACTCGTCAAAAATGGAAGAAATGGTTGCCTGTGAATCAAAAACCCCATCGTCTAAAGTCGCCTCTGTTTCATCATAACCCCGGCGAAACTGCAAAATCTTCCTACAGGAATCCTGCTGGCAGCCTAAGGCCAAAAGAACCTCCTCGCAAGCTGTATTGATATTGATTCCGCCATTACTGTTAACAGTAATGAAACTCTCTATTTGCCCTAAAAGCTCCTCATCTACCCCTGCTTGGCAACACTCATCAACTGTAACAAAAAGATGCTCTTCTTCGCGATATTCGATTATATCATCCGCTAAAGACTCTGCATCGAACAGCCTGAATAACCCCTCCAGAATCTGCTTATCTGCTGTGTTTATATTTATCTTACTCTCCTCGTCGATTAGATAATACTCACCGCGGAAATCCATAAAATCCACCGCTCGCGGGCTACGCAATTCGTAAAGGGTATCGTAATCGCAAGTCGCATCATTATCACGCTCGACGCAAACCTCTCTTACTGCCGCCTTAGTCAGACAATAAGAAAATTTCCGCTCAAGATAAAACCGCGAAAATCTAATCTGAGAAAAGGCTAATCTTCCTACAGATACAGCCAGAAAGGCCAGGCTGATCAAAAGCCAGATACAAATAATCATAATACTCGCCCGGTTAGAAACACCGCAGCACCGAGAAGAATTTCTAAGTAAACCTGGCTTATTGCAACAGAAATATCTTTTTTGTAAATGTTTTTGTTTCTTTGCCATCTTTACCCTGCGTTTCATAGTTGAGTTGAACCCTCACTGCCTTTGGCATCTGTTCGTCTTCCCCCCACTCATCAACCCACTCAAAATTCTGAAGCTCATCATCATATTCAAGATACTGAAAGAACTTATCAAAAGAACCTTTTTTAATCCCGCCGGCTAACTTGCGTTCTAATTGCAGCCCTTGTTCTTTT
The DNA here is from genome assembly GCA_030622705.1 of Candidatus Omnitrophota bacterium. The sequence continues at coordinate 5,655 of JAUXFU010000042.1, forward strand.
ACATCAGTTTGTATTAAACGTAATTTAAAACAGCCTTCTGTATCATTTTCAAAAACATAGCTTAAACGACATAGCCCTGCGGAGTCCTGCGACTCATCCTTTAAACTACACAACCCGATAAAACTCATCTTATCGCAGCCGCCCTCAAAACACCACCCTTGCGGCAAGTGGGGTTTGAGCCTGTCTAAAGAAACTATCTGACGCAAATCTCCTGCCAGTCTCTCAAGCCCAAGGATTATCTTCCTTTGTTTAAGATCGAATTGCTGACTCCGGTCATAAATCTCCAAACATCCGCGAGAAACACCATAAACCGCCACAACAATCAGAGAAAATAGCATTACTACAATTAAAACCTCGATAAAGGTAAACCCCGTTAGAGAACTTCGTTCTTTAACGGGATAAACTTTCTCTAACGGGGTAAACCCCCAGACCAATTTTCTTGAATTAGGTTTACGTCTAATTGGCGTAGGGGTCATTTATCTGTAAGCTTACCTGATTTTATGGATACCGGGATTGGAATCACTCTATCTGCTTTGTATTCAAGTAGGTTGTTAGCAATAATTGTTGTGATGCGGCCCTCTCCTGCCAGCTGACTCGCACCGCTACCTTCTGAAGCTTATCCTCAATCAGGAGAAAGACATCCGGCTTTTTGCCGGGCAGGAAATTCTGGGGAAACTTTTGCATATCTATTGGCTGGGGGGTTATTTCGGTAAAAACCTTAAAAACCTTATTTGATTTAATCACCTCTTCTTCAGAAAATGACTCTTGCTCCAAGCCATTCTCCGTTAACTCAACCTCTTCTAAATCCTCTAATTTCCCGGCAGCAATACAGGCGGCTAAAAACCTATTCTGCGCACAAGTCACAACCCGTATCCCTGAACTTACGCTTTGTAAAATAAACACAAGCCCAACCGTAAGAACAACCACGGCTATCATCAACTCAATCATCGTAAATGAACTTTTTCTCTTCATAACAGAAATAATGAGAGTAACGAGAGTAACGGAACTAACAGAAATAACGAGAGTAATGGACTAAACGAGCCTAACGAAAATAACGAGAGTAACGGGAATAACGAGAGTAACGGAAATAACGGAAGTAACGGAATTACCAATTCGTAACATCATCAGTGGTGCCGGATTGCCCATCCCGGCCGAGGGAATAAAGATCATAACTGTGAGGATTATGCACGCCTGACTTCTGATAAACATATTCCTTGCCCCACGGGTCAAGTGGTTTCTTTTTCAGATACGGCCCCTTCCAATTCGCCGCGTCGCCTGGCTTAGTAGTCAACCCATCCAGAGATGCGGGATATATCCCGTTATCCATCTCGTATAAATCCAATGCTAAGGAGATATTTGCATCGATATCTGCCTGGGCAGCAGCAATACGTGCCTG
>JAUXFU010000034.1 GCA_030622705.1 Candidatus Omnitrophota bacterium
ATGTATATTAATACGGCTATCTAACCGGCAGTAAACTCTCTTATCACTCAGTTTTCTCAATGCAACCGCCGGTTTATTCTGCTTGATCTCGTCCCCCTCTCCTGACTCAGTATAGCTCTCAGAAGAAGTAACCTTTATTACCTCTTCAAACGTGGTGGCACCGCTAATTATCTTCTGCCAGCCGTCCTGGCGCAGCGTGCGCATTCCTCGCGCCATGGCCGCTCTTTTTATCTGGCTGGCCGAAGCCCTATTCAAAATCAAATCCTTTATTGCCTCATCAACTAAGAGAATCTCGTATATTGCTGTACGGCCATAAAAACCGGTATAATTACAATACTCACATCCCTTGCCTCTGTAAAACTTAATCTGCTCTGCTGATTCCAGCTCCAATTCCTGTGCAATTTGTCTTTTCAACTGCAGCAACGGAGTTTTATCTTCCTCTTTACATTTCGGACAAATAACCCTAACCAGACGCTGCGCGAAAAATGCCTCAATGCTGGAGACAATGAGAAAAGATTCAACGCCAATGTCTAACAGCCGGGTAATCCCGCTGGCTGCGTCATTTGTGTGCAAGGTGGAAAAAACAAGATGCCCGGTAAGGGCAACCCTGATGGCAATTTCTGCAGTCTCTAAATCCCTAACCTCACCCACCATCATTACATCCGGATCATGCCTAAGCATACTACGCAGGCCGCGGGCAAAATCAAGACCAATTTGAGGCATCACCTGTATCTGAGTTATGCCTTTCATTTCATATTCAATCGGGTCTTCTATAGTAATAATTTTTCGTTTCTTGGTGTTAATTCTGCTTAAGCAGGCATAAAGGGTTGTTGTCTTACCGCTTCCAGTCGGGCCGGTAACAAAGATAATCCCGTGAGGTTTTTGTATTAACCGCTCCAATAACTCCAAATCCTTTTCCAGGAAACCTAATTTCTGCAGGCTTAGAAGCATCTGAGTGGGTAATATACGAATAACTACACTTTCACCGTAAGGAGTAGGCAAAGTGGAAATTCTTAAATCAAGTGTTTCCTCCAGCGTTTTAACGAGTGCCCGACCATCCTGAGGAAGACGATGCTCAACAATATTTAAATTGGACATAATCTTTATCCGGGAGATTATCGCATTTAAAAAATGTTTTATCTGAGGGGGAACCTTGGCATCATAAAGCACCCCATCTATGCGATAGCGTAAAACTAGCTCGCCCCGATAAGGTTCAATATGGATATCGGTAGCGCGCTTTTTATATGCCTCTAAGATTATCTGATTAACCAATCTTATCACTGAGGCATCTTCGGCTAGTTTTTCAATATCCTCTACCTTTTCTCCATGCTCCTCAATCCCCACGGCTTGCTCCACGGGAGACTGAGAGATAATCTTGTCCAGCGTCTCTGCTCCCATGCCATAATATTTGCTTAGCATTTCTTCTATATCGCTTTTTTTGGCAAGATTCATTTCAATTTCAAAGCCTATCTGCATTCTTATCTCATCCTGAATCTTTATATCCAGAGGATAAGCGACAGCAATCTTAAGCGCCCTTCCCTGTATCTCTATAGGCATAAATTTATAATAATAAGACACCTTTAGCGGAATTCGCTCAATAACTGTTTTATCGACACGAATTGATTTTAAGTCTAAATATGCTAAATTTAGTTCCTTCGCGAGAATGCTCAAAACCTCCTGTTCAGGAACAATATTCTGTTTGACTAAAATGGAAAAAAGCGATTGAGAACTTGCCTGCGCCTGTTTAACCAGAGACTCTAAGACCTGCGCATTAATTCGTCCCTTGCTAATCAATACCTTAAAAAGAAGAGAATCTATTTTCGTCATAATCAGATAATTAAAACAATTTAACCCTGTAACGCACCAATCATATAAGTTTCCTCTTCCCGTTTACGATCAACCTCTCCACAGATAATCTTCTGACAACCTTCCAGGGTTTGCTCAACAGAAACATATTCTCCATTTTTACCTGTATAAGCCTCGGCAACAAAAAAAGGCTGGGTTAAGAAATTCTGCAACTTCCTTGCCCGCTCATACAGAGTCCGGTCAGCGGAAGAAAGCTCATCAATGCCGATAACGATAACAATGCGCCGCAACTCCTCATAACGCTGAAGCACCCGTATAACCTCCTGGGAAATCTCAAAATGATGTTTACCTACAATATCCGGGTCAAGGTTAGCACTTGAAGAAAGTAAAGGATCAATTGCCGGATAAAGGCCAAGTTGCACTCTTTGACGGGAAAGAACCAATATGGAATCAAGGAAACTAAATATAGCTACTACTGCCGGGTCAGTAAGGTCATCGGCAGGGATATAAACCGCCTCCACTGAAGATATTGAACCTCCTCTTTCTTTAGATGAGCGGATTCTTTCGTGGAATTCACTTGCTTCAGAAATTAGCGTTGGTTGATACCCCGTTTCTGAAGGTACGCGTCCCAAGAGGCTGGAGATTTCTGCCCCCGCCTGAAGAAATCTAAAGATATTATCGACAAAAAGGAGAACATCCTGGTTCTTACGCTGGATAGATTCAGCCAAAGTAACTCCGCTCATTGCCACTCCGAAGCGAGCTCCCGGGGGCTCATTCATCTGGCCGAATATCAATACTGTTTTGGATAATATATCGCGCCGGGATAGCTCAAAATAAAGCTCATTTCCTTCGCGAATACGCTCCCCTGCCCCTGTAAATACACAGGCACCGTGGTATTTCTTAACAACATTATGGATTATCTCCAAGGTCAAAATACTCTTGCCTAAGGCCGCTCCACCGAGGATTCCCGTCTTCGTACCCTTTACCAAAGGAAAAAGAAGGTCAATAATCTTAATCCCCGTCTCCATTATCTCAAATTCTTCAACTTTGCCTTGATTATCTTGAATATGCACTCCTAATTTTGGCCGCCGGATAGGAATTCTCTCACCGGGAGGTAACTCACCCCCATCGTCAATTGGTTCACCCCACATATTGATAATTCGTCCATAAAGGGTATCGCCGGGAGGAATCTGAATTGGCTCTCCGGAAGCATAAGCAGGGGTATTTCGCTGGAGATTAAGTGTCGAATTTATAGCAATACAGCGGGCAATATTGCCGGACAGATGTTCAGCAACCTCAAGAATAACCTTCTTGCCGTCAACTGTCTGAGTATTTATGTTCTCAAGAATATTGGGGATAGCTTCTACCGAAAGGAATTTTACATCAACAACCGGTCCCTGGACTGAAATTACATATCCTATCTTCGAGTTCTTATCTGTTTCCATTCTCTATCCTTGCCGCCTTTGGCGGCATCCCGCCTTTCGGCGGTGGCGATACTAGATACTATATACTCGTTTTAATTCGTTTTACGGCCGAGATGACCTTTTTCTACAGAATTAATAAAGTTACTCAACATCTTGTCCAAGTGATCGTATTCCTCTTCTCTCCTCCTTGACGAGAATCGAGCATCGAGGATCGAGTATCTAGTATCGAGTATCGAGAACCTAGTTTTTAAACGCCAGCCTGCTAGCAAAAAGCTCACGCATATTACGGTCAATCAACTCATGGCGCTGACGAAAATACTGAAGCTGTATTTGTTTCTCCATATCTTCAAGTTTATGCCCGCTATCTTCAAGGTGAACAAAGCGCGCGGCCATCTCAGCCAGGCGGCTCAACCCAAATATTTCATAGAACTTCTGGCCAAGAAAAAGGTAAATTAAATAACCAACAATATCCGCAGCCGAAGACTCCATAATAACCTCTCCCCGGTAAACTGAAGATTGTGCCCCGGCAGGTTGCGTCAGAGGTAAAACTTGTATATTCTGAATGCGTTGAGCCATAAGTGAAACAGCATAGGGATAAATCACCTTTAAAGCGCCTAACCTCTGATTGAGCTCCTCATTAATGATATAATCCCTTAACTGCTTTGCCTGAGTGAATCTTTTCTCATCCTTGATTCCTTCAAAAGCAACAAAAGGAATATTGCTTTCCTGAGCATAAAGCTTGCCCTTTTCACCAATAATTATCAATTGAGCGTGATTAACCTCAACCTCACGAAGCGCAAGGGACATAACCTGCATATTAAGTGCTCCCAAAAGGCCGATATCAGAGGTAATCGCAATAACCCCAGGAAGTCTCCGGGAAAAATCTAACAAAGGGGGCTGAACACCCCCAACAGAAACCAAATTAAAAAGGCTCTCGAAAATAACAAAAATCTCATCATAAGACTTAACTCTTTTCTCCAAGACGTGGTACTGAAATATGGCAATCTCTTTGAGCACATCAATAAGGCCGGCAAGATTACGATTGAATTCCATGTCATTTTTAATCTGGGAAAGTAATTTCATTATTTTATCAGGAATTGCCGCGGATAGACGTAAAAATATAAACTTAATAGTATATAATCCGTGGGCATCCGCGATTAAAAGATAAGTTTTAAACTATCTGAAAATAGCGGCCTAATCCATCGCGCAGTTTTGCAATGACTGAATCAGATAAAACCTGCGAGTTTTTAATTTCCGGAAGAAGCTCGGGATACATTTCTTGAATCTTTCCAATAAATTCATACTTAAACTTCTTAATATCTGAAATAGACAAATTATCTAAAGCACCGATGCTTAAAGCAAACAAAAAAGTTATCTCTACCTCCGTTGGAATCGGATTATTCCTATCCTGAATGAGAAGTTGGGTTAACGCCTTACCCCGATTTAACTTCTCCTCTGCATCCTTGGAGAGACCGGTACTGCGTAACTGGGTCATCTGCAAGAGTTCCTGATATTGAATATATTCTAACCTTAGTTTTTTACTAAGAGTCTTCATTCCTGGCCATTGGGCCTTATTGCCGATTCGGGAAACCGAAAGGCCAAAGTCAATTGCCGGTTTGGTACCTTTATTAAAAAGTCCCGTACTAAAATAGATCTGCCCATCAGTCATGGAAATCAGATTAGTAGAAATATAGCCCGTAACATCCCCCTGTAATATCTCAACAATGGGAAAAAATGTCATTGAGCCACCGCCCAACTCCGGCTTTAGGTATCCGGCGCGCTCCATTAACTGGGAATGAATATAAAATATATCTCCCGGATAAGCCTCTCTGCCCGGTGCGCGCTCAAGCAAAAGGGAAATCTGACGATATACCCATGCGTGCTTGATAAGATCATCAAAGACTACAAACACATCGCGGCCTTTCCGCATAAAGTACTCTCCCAACATTGCCGCAGTATAAGGAGCAAGATATTGTTCTCCCATAGAAGCAGAAGCAACACCACTAACTACTATTGTATAAGGCATAACCTCTTTCTCTCGAAAAATATTCAATATCTTCAGGAGACTGGTATAGGTCTTGCCTATACAACAGTAGATACAGATTACATCTTTGCCTTTCTGGTTGATAATAGCATCAATGGCTACGGTCGTCTTTCCCGTAAGCCGATCGCCAATAAGAAGTTGCCGCTGCCCTTTGGCAATGGGAATAACCGCATCAAGAATTAATGTTCCTGTTTCCAATGCATCCTTAACCGGAACACGATCTAAAACCCCCGCCGCATCAGCAAATAAAGGATAATGATCCGCCGGGGAAATCTGGCCTGCTGCATCCGCCGGTTCACATAAGCTATCTACCACCCGGCCCAAAAAAGCCTCCCCTACGGGCAAATAGAGAAATTCGCCCTTATTATAAACCTCATTCCCCGTACGAATAAAACCCTTAGAACTAAGCACTAAAATCTGCACCTCCTGCTCGTTAAATCCCAACACCATACCCTGCCCTGCGTTGGGTAAATCAACAATCTGTCCATTTATGCAAGAAGGAAGCCCTACTACTCTTATAATAGCTTCGCGCACAGATTTAACTGTTCCTACTTCGTGAATCTCAAATTTCGCTGTCGGCATATTATTAAATTACAATATACGTTTTTGATTCTCGATGCTGGATACTCGATTCTCGCTTAAGCCTTCACGAGTATCGAGTATCGAGTATCCAGATACTCTTTACTTATTTTAACTTCTGGGTGATAGCGGCTTCCTTAATCTTAGATCTTAAGCTTCCATCAAGAACTAAACTGCCAATGTTAACAATCAAACCAGCAATAATATTGGATTCAATCTCTTCTTTCAGCTCGATCTGACGGCCTAACTTTTCCTGAATCTTTGCTTTTAGGGCTTTACGTTGATTAGGAATAAGGGCAAAAGCGCTGATGACCCTTGCCTCCAGAACTCCTTCGGGAATATGCAGGCGGTCCAACTGCTCAAAGCTGCTGGAGATTAATTCCTCAAGCCAGCGATGATGAATATCTTCCCGGATGTGCCCGGGTAAAACCTGCTGAATTAATTCAGACGCCCTGTGAAGCGCCCTCTCATCTATCTTTTGATTGATTTCCGCAATAAGCGCCTGCCGTGTTCGCTCTGCCTGTTGCATAATCTCCTCGCCTTTCTGAGAAGCTGCATTTAAAACCCTATCCTTTTCTGTTTGCGTCTGGGCAAGAATGCCTTCACGCTGCTGCTGGGCATCACGTTGTGCGCTAGCGATAATTTCCAGAGACTGCCGTTTGGTTTCCTCGAGCTGCTTTTTTATCTCTTCTTCTTTCTTCGTGTATTCAGCAGCCAAATTTTCCAGATGAGCTGTGGCGCTGTTTAGGTTACGGTTCAAAATCTTACGAAAAGAAAGGATCATTCCCACAAAAAGAAAAATCATTAAAAGAATGAAAGAAAAAATTAGCATCTTTTCCTCCTGATATAATCCTCAGATATAACAATTGATTATACCTGTAATCATAGTTTCTGCTTTTTTCAACAGAAATTAACTGAATAATTGGAACGCAACAAGCATAGCAATAATCGCTGTTGCCTCGGCAAATACTAAAACAATAATCATTGACGTAAAAATCCGCGGAGCAACCGAAGGATTCCTGCCCAAGGCATTGATGCTGGCTTTTCCGCAGACAACAAAAACCCAACATGGCCCTAATATGCACAAAACAAAGGTTAAAAGAAGCGCGATATTACGATCCATTGTTCTCGATACTCGATACTCGATACTCGATACTCGCTCGACGATAATCAAGTATTAAGCATTATCTATAATTACTCTTCGATAACAATCGCTGCTCGATTATTATTTATACCCACTACGCCGCGGCGAATGGGAAAAATTCGTTCATCAATAATCAGCTTACCACTAACCAAAAGGCTTAATAATGGCTTGTGATAAGAACGCAACTCAAACACTCCTTCTTCTCCCGGCAAGACTACACTCTCGACGCTGCCTGCAAAGATAACCTTTTCCGGCGTAGTAACAACTACCTCTAACATTTTAATGAGCACATAACTTACGCAGCACCATGTGCGACGTAAGTTATATACGCGAATTAATCCCAAAGCTTAAGCTAAAATTATCGGTGAGAATTTTAGCTTGTTTAAGCGAGGGAACAGGTTTAAACATGTAACTTATTATATCATTATTGAATAAAATTACTATCCAGAAAAAACATTTATTCAGCTTCTTGTTCATAGCTAATCGCAGCTGCATCTTTTATCTCGAATAGATTATCGGAATCATCATATACATCAGAGAATTGAGGACGAACATCCATTACTCTAACCTTAACATTAACAGATATCGTATCAGGGATTATCCAGGTAAAACTTCCATTGTTAGGCGTAGAGGCAATTATTTCTACAGGAGCGGCAAATTCATCTAAGAAATAGTATAAACTTACCTTTTCCAATGTCCCTACGCA
>JAUXFU010000153.1 GCA_030622705.1 Candidatus Omnitrophota bacterium
ATTATGCGCTCAGAAATAGAAAAATATTCCTCTTGGATTGATAGGAGAATTAAAACGGACGAGATAACCAAATATCTGGATGACGGTAAAGATTTTATCCCCGACAAGCAGATCGAGGATAAACTTAAAAATAATCTGAATCCCGATCCGATGAGGGTAAAGGATATTATCTCAAAATCCTTGGCCATCCAAAATCTAACCCCTGATGAGGTTTCTGTTTTGCTGCATGTAACGGATAAACAGCTGCTTGAGGAAATGAAGCATACGGCTTTAAAGATAAAGAAGAAGGTTTATGATAACAGGATTGTTACATTCGCGCCGCTTTATATGGGCAATTATTGCGTTAATAATTGTGCCTATTGCGGCTTCAAGAGCGATAACGCGGACGCGCTAAGGAGGGTTCTTTCTCCTGATGAAATTAAGGCAGAGGTAGAAACTCTCACGGGAAAAATAGGTCATAAGCGCCTGATTGTGGTTTATGGCGAGCATCCTGAGAATGATATAGATTATATCATCTCGAGTATTAAGACGATTTATGGCGTAAAGGTTAAAACAAAAAATGGTTTTGGAAATATCCGCAGGGTCAACGTTAACGCCCCGTCGTTTTGCATCGATGATTTAAAAAAATTACATGAAGTTGGCATCGGCACGTATCAGGTTTTTCAGGAAACCTATCATCACCGGACATATGCGAAGGTGCATCCCAAACAGACAATAAAAGGAAATTATGATTGGAGGCTGTATTGTATGCATAGGGCATTTGAGGCAGGCATTGACGATGTTGGCATAGGCGTGCTTTTTGGCTTGTATGACTTCAAATTTGAGGTGATGGGCCTTATTTATCATGCGCTGGAATTAGAAAAAAGGTTTGGGGTTGGCCCGCATACAGTATCCTTCCCCAGGCTGGAGCCCGCGTTAAATACGTCCCTTAATGAATATTTACCATATCGGGTATCTGACCAGGATTTTATGAAGCTTATTCTGGTTATTCGTTTAGCGATTCCCTTTACCGGAATGATAATTACCGCCAGAGAGAGCGCTGAAATCCGCAGGGAGGCGTTTTATCTGGGGGTTACGCAGACAGACGCGTCCACAAAAATCGGTATCGGGGGTTATAGCGAAGATAAAAACGTCCAACAGGAAAATAAGCAGCAGTTTATTTTAGGGGATACCCGCAGCCTTGACGAGCTTGTTCGTGAATTTACTGAAATGGGCTGTATTACCTCTTTTTGCACAGCAGGCTATCGCTGCGGCAGGACAGGCAGATGCATAATGGATCTTTTAAGAAGCGGGGCAGAGGGGAAATTCTGTAAGCTTAATGCTGTTTTGACGTTTAAGGAATACCTGCTTGATTTCGCCGGCGACCAAACACAGGCAGCGGGAGAACTGCTTATAAGAAAAGAGATTAAGGAAATCGAGGCTAATATTCCCAACGCGGCCGGTAAGCTGAAAGAATATTTAAACAGAATCGAACACGGCGAAAGGGATTTATATTTCTAAAACACAGGCAAAAAACGTGAATAAGCAGCGGATTATAGAGCGGTTAAAATGTGATGACCCCGCAGGGCTTTTTAATGAAGCAAATAGCCTTCGCAAGGCTTATTTTTCAGATGAAATTTATCTCAGGGGAATAATAGAATTTTCTAATTATTGCTGCCGGAGTTGTGTTTATTGCGGCCTGCGTAAGGAAAACAAAATGCTTACGCGCCGCAGGATGCCGCCGGATGAAATCGTAAACACCGCAGGCAGGATAGCGGCAAACCGAGTAGGGACGGTTGTTTTACAGTCAGGAGATGATTTCTGGTATACGCCTGAGGTTATCTGTGAGATTATCTCCCGGATAAAGAAAGAAAATGCCTCGCTTGCCGTAACCTTATCTATCGGAGAAAGGCCGCTTGCTGAGTATAAAACGTTTAAGCAGGCAGGCGCTGACAGGTATCTTTTGAAACACGAAACATCCAACAGACAGCTTTACAAAAGGCTCCATCCGGGGCAAACCCTGGATAGAAGGATAAAAATCTTACAATATCTTAAACAAATAGGATTCGAGACAGGAGCAGGCAGTATCATTGGCCTGCCTGGGCAGGGCAATGAAGATTTAGCCGATGACATATTACTTATGCGAAAATTAGGAGTAGATATGGCAGGCATCGGCCCGTTTATTTCTCATAGCCAGACACCATTAGCCGGTTATCCTTCTGGAAGCCTGGATTTAACCCTGAGGGTCTTAGCCTTAACAAGGATAGTTATTAAAGGCATTAATCTTCCTGCCACAACCGCATTAGCAACCTTAAATCCTGCTATTGGACAACTTTTAGCCCTGAAAGCAGGGTGTAACGTTATTATGCCCGATTTTACCCCTGAACTTTACCGGAAGGATTACATTATCTACGATAATAAACAAAAAATAAACCTAAAAACCGCCCAAAAATTAATCAGGGACAGGCAGGCGGCGGGATAACGGTCAGTCGGATTGTTTTGTTAGATGTTTTTATGTTAATTTTTTTGAGCGTATATTTCTAACTCATTTCCTAGTCCAAAGCGGCTCAACCATCTAAATGCCACTGCAGAGATTTTTATAGTCAAAGTTTTTTTAATAGTAAACCCGCAGGATTCAAGCATAGCTGTGAGAGTTTTTTTGTTGAAGAAAAAGATGTGATTGGGATCATCCGTAAAACCCTTCCATTTGCTGCCTTGATATAACTGCCTTAAGGAATTAATATTCGGAGTTGAAACAGCAATAATTCCTCTTGGTTTTAATAATTGAAATACTTTCTTTAAGGTTGTTTTTGGATCTGGTAAATGTTCGATGACTTCAAATAATGTGATAAGATCAAAAAAGTTCATTTCATAGGGAGAATCTTGAATAGTTCCTTTATGTATTTTTATGCCTG
>JAUXFU010000089.1 GCA_030622705.1 Candidatus Omnitrophota bacterium
AAGCGATAAATTTACCGTCGGAATCGCTCTATGCGGTTCCCCGCGAGATTAAAGATGCAAAGGCTGCAATCAAACAACTTATCCCCATTTTAAAAGCAGACTCAGTGTCCTGGACAGGTGGCCGTGGAGTTAAAGACAGACAGGTTTACCTGGAGAAAAAATTAAATTCTAATAAAAGCTTCGTCTGGCTGGCAAGAAAATTATCCCGGGATGCCGCCGATGAAATCAAGAAACTTAATTTTAAGGGTTTATATTTCATTCGGGAAAGCAGAAGGGTTTATCCGAATTCCCACCTTGGGAGCCATCTGATTGGTTTTGCCGGTTTAGATAATAAAGGACTTGATGGAATTGAATTGATCTATGATAATTATCTTTCCGGAAACAGTGGTTGGGGGGTTTTGCTTCGCGATGGCCGTCAGGACAGATTAGGTCTTTGGGAGAAATTAGTTTTGCCCAGTGACGGCTATGGTTTAATTTTAACCGTTGATGAGGTTATTCAATTTATTGTCGAGCGTGAACTTGACGGCTTAATGGAGAAATTTCATCCCCTCGGGGCGAGTGTAATTGTAATGGATCCGCATAGGGGTGAAATTCTTGCTTTGGCAAATCGTCCGACCTTTGACTTAAATGAAACCTCCCGGACCGATAGCGGGATTAGGCGAAATCGCGCGATAACGGATTTAATAGAGCCTGGTTCAGTATTTAAAATTATTACTGCTTCAGTTGCTTTAGAGGAGTTAGATATTAGCGAGCAGGATAAATTTTTTTGTGAGAATGGCGCATACCGGGTTTCCAGGCATACGCTTCATGATCATAAGCCGCACGGCTGGTTGACATTTAGGGAGGTAATTGAAAAGTCAAGCAATATCGGCGTCACCAAGATTGCGCAAGACATAGGCAAGGATTTATTGTATGAGTATATCGTAAGATTCGGCTTTGGAAGTAAATCGGGGATAGATTTACCCGGAGAGATAGCGGGGTTAATCAGGAAGCCGGAGTCCTGGTCGGCGCTTTCAATCGCGGCAGTTCCGATCGGGCAGGAGGTAGGGGTTAATGTTTTGCAATTAGCCTGCGCTATATCGGTAATTGCCAATCAGGGAAGATTAATGAAGCCTTATTTGGTAAGAGAGATTCAGGATGAATATGGGGTAACTATTAAACAAACCCTCCCTGAGATCTTATCTCAGGTTATTTCTCCTCAGACTGCCATACGGGTTAAGGAGATGCTTGTAGGCGTGGTTGAGAGCGGAACAGGAAAATTAGCGCAGATTAAAGGTATGCGGGTAGCGGGTAAGACCGGGACCGCGCAGAAGCTGGAACCCAATGGGCGTTACTCGCACCGTAAGTTTGTTGCCTCCTTTATTGGTTTTGCTCCTGCTGATAATCCGAGGATTGTTGTAGTTGTGATTGCCGATGAACCGCGCCCTTGTTATTTTGGCGGGGTGGTTTGCGCGCCGGTTTTTAAGAATATCTGTAAGAACGTATTGAGGTATCTGGATGCAGTTGAAGAGTCTGATTAATTCCGCCGGTTTTTCTCTATCCGTAGATTCTCCGGATATTGAGATTAAGGGTATTACCTCGGATTCAAGGAGAGTTAAACAGGGATTTATTTTTGTGGCAGTTAAGGGCGGGGATTTTGACGGGCATAGCTTTGTTCGGGAAGCGCTTCTCAGGGGGGCAGCAGCCGTAATAATTCAAGATACAGGACCCAGGATACCGGAGACAGCAGAGAGGGCTTTTATTAAGGTTGCAGACAGCCGTCAAGCGCTGGCGAGATTAGCCGCGCAGTTTTATGGCCAGCCTTCCTTAGGGTTGAAGGTAATAGGTATCACCGGGACAAACGGTAAGACTACGGTTTCTTATTTAATTGAGGCAATATTGAAATCCGCAGGATTTACCCCGGCGGTAATCGGGACAATTAACTACCGCTATAAGGGTAAGATATTTAACGCGGTTAATACTACTCCCGACCCCGAGGAGCTTCAGGCCTTATTAGCACAGATGCGCGAAGAAGGGGTTGATTATGTTATAATTGAGGTTTCTTCTCATGCGCTTGATCAGGCAAGAGTTGAATCGGTGAGATTTCTCAGCGCTATATTTACTAATTTTTCCGTAGATCATCTGGATTATCACCGGGATTTAAATTCGTATTTTAATGCTAAGGGTAAATTATTTGCCGGCCTGTTGAAAGATAATTTCGCCATTTTAAATATTGATGATTCGCGCGCTTATGAGTTGATTAAATTGACCCAGGCCCACGTAGTTAAATATGGCTTAAGCAGCTTTGCTGATATTTTCGCTGAGGATTTAAATTATAGCTTTCAGGGCACAGAGTTTTTTTTGCGTCTGGGTTCTGAGATGAATAAAAATCTTACCCTTAACTGCGATAGGATAAAGTTAAGCACTGCGTTGATTGGGAAACACAACATTTACAATATTTTAGCGGCAGTCGCTTTTGGCCTGACGCAGGGGATAGACTTAAAGATTATCCGACAGGCGATTCGGGAATTTCCCGGTGTTCCCGGGAGACTGGAAAGGATACCGGTAGAAAGTGATTTTTCTGTTTTTGTTGATTACGCTCATACGCAGGATGCCCTGAAAAACGTGATTACCAGTCTGCGTCCTTTATGTAAAGGCCGTCTTTATGTAGTTTTTGGCTGCGGTGGTAACCGGGATAAAGCTAAAAGGCCGATGATGGGCAGGGTTGTGTCGGAATTAGCCGATTTGGCAATTATTACGACTGATAATCCGCGTAATGAACAGCCGCAGGAGATTATTAATGAAATCATCACAGGAATAAATAAGCAAAATTTTAAAGTAATCCTTGACCGGCAAGCCGCAATAAAAGAAACCTTATCACAGGCAGGCAAGGATGATATAATACTGGTTGCCGGCAAGGGCCATGAGAATTATCAGATTTTTAAAAATAAAAGAACGCATTTTGATGACCGCGAGGTTGTGCGGGAATGTTTATCTTAAAGAAATATATGTTTAGACTTGAAGAGATTGCCGGGGTAGTTTCCGGGCGGTTGCTTTCCGGCAGTCCGCAGCGAAGAATAGGCGGAGTTTCAATAGATTCGCGCACAATAAAGCGAGGAGAGCTTTTTATCGCGATAAAAGGCAAGCGCTTTGACGGCCACAAGTTTATCCGGGACGCTCTCAAGAAAGGAGCAGGGGCAGTTGTATCTTCTCGTAAATGCCAGCCAGCCAGCTGCGGCGTGACGACAGATAGCATTGGTTTTATCGCAGTGAGTGATACCCGAAAGGCATTAGCTAAACTTGCCGGATTTCATCGACGGAAGTTTAATATTGCGGTTATTGCGGTTACCGGAAGCAACGGGAAGACTACTGTTAAGGATATGCTTACCTGGATTTTATCTTCCAGGATGAATGTTCTTAGCAGTCAGGGTACGCAGAATAATGATATCGGCGTTCCCTTGACCCTGTTAAGGCTGAATAGTTCTCATAATATCGCTGTATTGGAATTAGGCACAAACCATTTTGGCGAGATTGCTTATCTGGCGGATATCGTCCAGCCGAATATCGGAATTATTACTAATATCGGACCGACGCATTTGGAATATCTAAAAAGTCCCTTTGGAGTATATAAAGAGAAAATAAGTTTGCTCAGCGCGCTTAAGTCTCCTAAGATTGCGGTTTTAAATGCCGATGATCCCTGGTTAAGCAGGCTAAAAAATAATAAGAAGATTTTTACTTTAACCTATGGCGTGAAGAATAAATGCGATTTCTCCGCGACGGCAATAAAGCGGATTTCAAACAGGTATCTAGAATTTCTTGTGAATTCAAAAGGAGTCAGCGGAAAATTACCCCATGAAAATAGTATCCGGCTCAATACTATCGGATACGCCAATATCTATAATGCTCTTGCTGCCATTGCGGCTGCCCGCATCCTCGGGTATAATTACAAATTGCTCAGCCGGCGTCTGGGGGCGTTCGTTTTTCCTCCGGGAAGATTGAAATTCACAAAACTTAAAGGTTTATTTTTCATTGATGATACCTATAATGCCAATCCTGCTTCTTTATCCGAGGCACTGGGTGTTTTAAGCGAACTTAAGGTTAACGGCCGCAGGATTCTTGTAATGGGTGATATGTTAGAGTTAGGTTCCTCAAAGGAGGCATTTCACCGCCGGGCAGCTATTCAGATTGCCCGTACCTGCGATACATTTATCAGCGTAGGAAGCCTCAGCCGGCTGGCTGCTAATCGGGCAGTTAAACTCGGATTAAGTAAAGAGAGCGTTTTTAGCTGCCGGGATAGCCGGGAAGCCGGCAGTTTGCTTTTTAAGACCATTAAGCCTGACTGCCGGGATTTAATATTAGTCAAGGGCTCGCGCTCGATGAAGATGGAAGAGATATTAAATTCCGCACGCAAGTAACGTAACTAAATGCTTTATCATTTATTCTATCCATTAAGAGATATATTCTTTGGTTTTAATATTTTCCGCTACATTACCTTTCGTGCGGCGATGGCTGCCTTTACCGCGTTTATAATTAGCCTGATATTTTATCCTTTATTAATCCGC
>JAUXFU010000007.1 GCA_030622705.1 Candidatus Omnitrophota bacterium
AGCACCCTCGCTGTCATAAACATAACCATTAACTTGCGCTAAGGGAACATCCACCAACGGAATATCAACGGTCAATTCATCTCCGGGGTCAACACAAATTCTGTCTGTATCCGAAGAGCCAAACCAGGAATTACTACACACTGCATTTCCCGCAAGTTGAGCTACTGCCGATGACCAGCCTCGATAATTATAACTTTTTCCCCAGCCATGAGCGTCACAAAAGTCCCCGCAATATCTTCTGGTAACAGGGTAATCACTAAAGTCGTAATCTCCTGTAGTCAGGGTAAAGCATTGAGTCTGGTTATCATCAAACGGAATAGTAAACTCATCTATCCCGTTTGAGAAGTCGCCGTCTTGATAATGCTCTCCGTCTTCCCATAAATCAACATCTCCCGCTATCCTCAGAAGATCATGACTATCTTTTTTTATCAGCCTTGCCTTAATCGTTGCAGGTATAGGCTGAGGCTCTAAATAAATGTTTACCTGCCTATCCTCACGTGAGGTAAGGTCGTTTACCAAAATCACCTCTGAGTCAACGTATGCACAACAGGTTGCAGTAAGACTCCAGTCTCCGGTATTAAGACGAAAATTATCATCCGAATCAAGAAAGGTATACTCTCCATTGCTGTCCGAAAAGGTAACAAACTTTATGCCGGGATTAGCAATATAGATAATTGTCACTGTGGCGTCATCCAGGCCGAAACCATCTTCGCCGTCTATAACCTTGCCGTGGATGTTCGCCGGGAGAGGCTCCGGGGGACGCGATAACATAAGAGCTGAATTACTGTACATCATACGGCCCCTATCCTGCCATCTGATTGTGATATCCGCTTTTTTCAACTCCTGGCTCCCCCCCTTTTGCGTTATTCTAATTCTCCGCTGAAAAGCGGGATATTTAGGGTCAACCTCGACAAAACCCGCACTGAATTGCCCCTCTAAGTTATCAAAATTATCCCTTGCTATTGTCCTTACCTCTTCTGAGGCAAGCTGGATAAAAGATACTACCTGTAACTGATCCCGTGACCTCTGGGTAGAAATTGATAACGCAGAAAAGGCAAAGTAACTCCCCATGCTTACAATAGCGACAATAATGATAGTCACTAATACCTCGACTAAAGTAAACCCCGTTAGATGTTTACTATCTAACGGGGTAAAACTTCTCTTTCTTTTAGCCATAATATCCCTCCTAAAACCCAATCACCCAATATCCTTAAAATTTAGTAAATTAGTAAGCATTGACAAGTTATGCGTCTTCCCAGATTATTCTCGGGGTTATGGTAATAATTACCTCGCTGTTTAAGACGTTGGTTTTCTCATATTTAAACAGATTTCCCAAAATGGGAATATCTCCTAAAAAAGCAACCTTATACAAATTCTTCGTATCCTCCTTATCCAGAAGGCCGCCTAAAACAAACGACTCATTATTCTTCACCCTTACATAAGCAGTAGCCTCCCTTGTCTTTACCCAGGGATATTCATCAGCCGGCCCGCGCCAGCGGTATATATAACTTACCTCAGGCTCTATCTTAATCATGGTAAAATCCTTCTCGATAATCGAGGGGGTAATCTTAAGGCGAATCCCTGCCTCGGTAAACCTTACCTCCGTAGAAGCCACTCCCCCGGTTACCGTAGTAATAGTATAGGGAATTTTATCACCGATAAAAATCTCTGCTTCCTTATTGTTAACTGTAGTAATCCGCGGCTTGGATAAAATCTTAGCGTCGCCGTTTTCCACCAATAAATTTAATACACTTTCAAGCTGAACAGCAGAATGAGCAAGCCTGTAGACGCGAAACGGTGAACCCACAGCCACAGCCGGGTCACACAGTTCTAACTTACGCAGGCTCTCCTGAAAATTAAAGGTTACTGCATCCGACCAGTCTACGCCAATCTCCTTTACCGCATCGCTATTGATCTCAATAATCTTTGCCTCTAAGATAACCTGCGGCTGGGGCACATCGACCTTCTTTAAAATCTCTTCTACCTTTTTAATATCCTCGGGGATAGCCATAACCACCAGGGTATTTGTTTCCTTGCTTATATTGACTACCTCAACCAAGCTGTTAATCAGCGCCTTAGCCTCCTCGGCATTGATATTCCTTAACTCAAACACCCTTGTCAGGATGGCGGCCTTCTTCATCTTCTCTCTGGAAGAGATAAATAGATTGTTGCCAATCGGATAAGAACCAAGTTCATAAGCACCATAGAGTAACTCTAAGGCTTCATTGATGCTTATTCCTTTTAGATACAAATCTACCTTTCTACCCTGAAGATCCGGGTCTAATACAATATTAAACCCTCCTGCCTCGGCAATAACCCTTAAAACATCCTCAAGATTTGCCTGGGTAAATTCTAAATCTATAGGCTTAAGCGCTTTTTTGCCGCCGGGAATCCCAGCAGGCTGCTCCTGAGAAACCTGCTTCTTACGGCAGGCCTCGCTTAAGAAATACTCAACCTCTTCTATGGTTTCATCGATAAGCACCTCTATATCCCTGTCTTCTTCCCTGACTGCCGCGGGACTGCTTTCTTCCCAGGCAAACACCCAGGACAATCCCGGCCCGGCTATGAACAATAAAAATATGCCGCATAAAAATACCCTTTTCATTCCTCGCCCCCTATTTCTAATATCCTGCTTTTATCTTCGCCTTCTAAAACCACGCTATCTGCGGTTATCTGCTTAACCGTATATTTACCCACCTTATCACCCTCCCGGATAAGGCTTACCCCTGAAGGAAGCTCTAAAAGCACAATCGAACCGCCATCCATTTTAAGGATTCCAAAAACCCTGATATCCATATCCGGTAGGCTGATAGCCTCTACGCCCTCCTGCCCGGATAAGGATTTTCCGCCAACCAAAGGCTTAAACGGATCACGGGTAAACTTAAACTGGTAAGACTCCGGCCAAAGGATTGCCTCAGCAAGTTCAACGCTTTCAACTTTAGGAACCTTTTGTTTCCCCTTTGATACCCCCTTCCCAAGCAGTTTTGTCTTTGCCTTATTACAACCGGAAATAAGGAATATTGCCAGTGGGATTAAAAAGAATATAAAAAATCTCCTCATTGATTCTTTAACTCCTCTAACCGCTTTAAGCTATAAAGCCTTAATACAAACGTACATTCAAGCTGAGGATATACCCTGCGCCGGATATTCACATTACTCAGCGTTAAAAACTGACGGTATCTCTCTAAAAAAAGTAAAAAATCAACGATATGTTCAAAATTGCCTTGAGCAACGACCCTTATCGGCATTGAACAAAGAGAAAAGCCCTCTTCTTGCTTCTTCTTTGTCGGAACAGTCCTCTTAACCCGCGCTGAACCTGCTGCTACTTCCTCCTGCGGCTTAACATCCTGGAATTTCTGCACCTTCATATCCGCTATCTTCACCTTAGCCTTACTGGCAAATTTGCCAAATTCTTCTAAAAAAGTGGCAATATCTCTGTCGGAAAAGAGCAATTTACCAAACCGCTGCCTTTCTTCTTTGTAGCTAAGCAGGTGCTGTTTGAGATTCTGCGCGTCTTGCTCCAATCTCACCAAACAGACCTGGTTCTGTTTAAATTTCCTTCGCGCGTCAGAATAACTAAAATAATTAAAGCCGGCTGAACAGAGAAAAACCAGGCTAAAAATAACACAGACGCAAGTTCCGATAACTCTTATTGCCCGGGTAGAAATTTTTAATTTATTCCTGCGCATTTATCTTCGGCTTCAATTGCGTGCATATATCAAATTCCACAATCCTTATTCCCTCACGTTCATGTTCCCTTAAGAAATTAAATTTCACATCCCCAAAATAACCGGCAGCATTAATCCTGCGGATAAACTCAGCTAAAGAATCTATCTTGAGAATAGACCCTTTAAGCTTTATCGTTCCTGATTCAGAAAGCTCAAAGGAAGAAAAGCTGACGTCATTTGGAGCGGCTGAGACAATCCTGGCAAATATCTCTGATGGGGATATCCGTTTAAGCCTCCTGATAAAGGTAGCCTGTTTAAGCAGTTTGTCTTTTAAATCCAGATAACTGCTCCTTTCGCTTCTTAGGCCCGCGGTCCGCTGCTGCAAATCAGCAACCCTAACAGCAAACCGCCTGTTTTCTACCGAGATTTTCTTTCTTGCCGATATATAATTTATTGTTACTTTTCCTAATACAGAGCCAACCAGGAATATAAATAAAATAACGGCTAAACCGGTCTTCCTGATAACCCCGCCTGCCTTCATATCCTGTAGAAAATGCTCGAAAAAAAACATTGATTTCAATCTGTTTAAGGACGTAAGCGGCCCGGCCAAAGAAAGGAAAAATATCGGATTGAATTCAGCTTGCTTGACTGCTAACTTAATACCAAAACTCTCCGGGCTCGGCTGAGTCACCTGCAAGCCCAACTGCCGGTTAATAAGCTTAGCTAATCCCTGCGTTCCCTGATTATCCCAGATAAACCAAAGTTTCTCTATCCCCTTTCTGCGGGCCTCTCTTATATAAGACCTGAATGCCCTTCCTATCTCCTCTGTCCAGGCGGAAAAAATCGAGCTGTCTAATTCCTGCTTTCCAGAAGGATATAAATCCTCTTTCCCCGTAGACATTGTATAGAATAATCCGCATCCCTCCCTTGAAAAAATAGCCAGTTGGCTGAAATGGTCATCTAAAACCAATAATGCCTCAGACCTGTTTGCCCTTAGTTGAGAATGTAATAAACCCAATAAATTCAATGGGCTTACCTCCAAACTCTCCAGATAGATTCTTTTCTGGGAGGCTGCCTGAATATAAGACCTTAAGTTCTTTTCTGCTATCGCGGTAAATAAAACGCGCATTCTTTGTTCGTTTAATTTAAAGGCAGAATAGATATAGTCAAATTCCTCCTCGGAGAATGAGGGAATCTTCTCTATCTCAGTAGCTATAACCTCTCTTAATTCACTATCAGACATCTTGGGAAGGTCAATCAGATGAATAAATGCATTCTTGCCGGAAATACTAAAATAGAGCTTGGACGCAGATATATTTTCTTTAAGCAGAATTTTTTCAATAGCGGCTGCTAACATATTTGGGGATTTTGTTGCAGCTATGTCCTGCTCAAGAGAGAATACCCCACAGCAGGAAAGAATAAACCCTCGGGGCTTTTTCTTCAGGTAAATATATCTTATACGTTCCGATGATATCTCTAAACCAAGTATACCTTTGACCATATTAATTTGAACCTCGGGGAGATTAAGTACACTTACTTAGTAATTAAACAATGTTTTTAAGGGGATCAGGAAATTAGGAAATTAGGATTTGGAGATTAGCAGATTAGGGAATTTGCTAAACTGCTTTTAAATTATACGTTTTAAACTTAAAGGAAACAGCCTTATCCTTAATATCCTAATTCCCCAATAACCAAATCCTAATATCCTAATTACCCAATATCCTTAATGAATGAACATTAACAATTTAACAAACAAAATCCTACTGATGAGTAATTGGCCAATCGCCAGCCGCAAAATGGGTAGATCTATCCGCTCTCATTCCTCCGGTAGCCAGATCCGCTACAAGACCATAGACAACCCCAAAAGGACAGACTGGCGTATCACCTATCCCATCACCATCCTCATCGGGAAAAAAGGGCTGCAGGTTAACTAGTGCCGCAGGCCAAGCTCTATTTTCGGTATAGAACATTTGGATTGCCGTATCAATAGAGCGGATATTAGAAGCACATTCCTTTGTATTTGCCTGCCTTATTGCCCTTAATGTGTTGGGAAGTATAAGAGCTACCAGGATACCGATAATAACGATTACCACCAAGAGTTCAACTAACGTAAACCCTTTGCCTTTGAACATTACCCACCTCCTTAGACTTGTGTTAATAGGCTGTTACGAAATACGTTCCAGCCTGTGATTACACAGATTCTAAAAAAGATTAACAGATATTACCGACGGTGCTTTTAATCTGTGTAATCTGCTCTTTTTCCCGCCTATGGCGGGATCCCGCTGAAGCAGGATAATCAGTGTAATCAAGGACGGCACCTTTGTGACGTCCTATATGTTAACAAAAAAGCCGAGCTCTGCCTTGTTTTCGGCAACTCGGCTATCTTATCCTATTGGAATCCTAATACTATCTTCGACGACTGGCAGTCGTATCCCCTTATAAGGATTTAGACCCGTAGCTTTGCGTCCCGGGGTTTCCCCTGGTTTGCCTTTTCGGATAGTCTTAATATAACTATATACCATATTTACTTACTTTTCAAGCTATTTCTAACAGTAAATTGTTGGTAACATGATGTAAGACAACCCCTAACGCATTAACGCATACCAACAATGCCTCCCCATAGCTTAAACACCGGCAAATATATAGACATAAGCACAAAGACTACTATTCCTCCCACAAAAATAATAAGCAACGGCTCTATAAGAGTTAAAAATTTGTTAAGGCGATAGTCTAATTCTTCTTCAAAATGGGCAGAAACCTTATCTAACATCTCTGACAAGGTGCCGCTTTCCTCACCCACAGCAACCATCTGGCTTAAGAGAGAAGGGAATATTCTTGTCTCAGCCAGAGAATCGCTAAGGGAAACGCCTTCGGTTATCCTCTTCTCTACCGAATCCAAACTCCGGGTAATCTTTTTATTTATCACTACTGCCTTTGCCGTCTCAAGACTTCTGCCTATCGGCAGACCAGCGCTTAAAAGCAGACCCAGAGAGCGGATAAACCTGGCCAATGAAGCAGTATATAACAGATTTCCTAAGATCGGAAGTTTTAATTTTAAGCTGTCTATTTTATACCGGCCGTAGGAAGTAACAGCAATCTTTTTATAAAAAAAGGTAGCCAAAATAGAAAATATACCTATAATTACCCAGAACAAGACTGAACGCATCAAGGCAGAAATGTTTAATATTATCTGAGTAATAAGCGGCAATTCAACATTTATCCTGCCAAAAACCACCTGAAAAGTAGGAACTACCCATACAAGCATAAGGATAACAACCAATATCGCAAAAGCAATAACTACTAACGGATAGGTGGTTGCTCGCTTGATTTTAGAGATAAATACCCTTTGATTGTTAAGGTATTCCACTAACTTGCTAAGTACAGTAACTAAACCTGCTCCTGTCTGAGCAACACCCAAAAGAGACCGGTAGATTAACGGAAAAACATCGGGGAACTCACCAAATGCCTCATAAAGAGACTTACCCTCGGCCAATCTATCTTTTATCCGGCTAATTACTACCTGAAGCCTAACATTACTAACCTGTTTCCAAAGAATATCCAGGGCTCTAAGTATAGGAATACCCACCTCCAGCATCGAACATAACTGGTGGGTAAACATAATAAGGTCTTCTAGCCCAACCTTTTTTTGAAAGAAAGATTCTTTTCTTTCCTTAAAAGGAGCAACCTTAATTACATACCAGCCGCGGTCATGCAGTGTCTTCTTTAAAGCCCTTACATCTTCTTTCTCGGACACACCAGTATATACCCTGCCTAACTCATCCTTAACCTTATAAAAAGTAGCCATATTTAAATTTCATCTACAAACACAACGCGCATTACCTCTTCTAATGAGGTAACCTTTTCTAAAACCTTTTTAAAACCACTTGTCCTTAACGTCCTCATCCCCCTGGAAACAGCTATTTTATTAATTTCTATATCGTTAGCCCTTTTTAACACAACCTCTTTTATCTGTTCATGCATAAGTAAGATCTCATATATCGCGATTCGCTTAGAATAACCTATGTCCCTGCATCTCTCGCATCCGGCAGGCTTTGCTAAGCTTAATTGCTGCATCCCTTCAGGAAGTAAATCAGAAACCTGTCTTTTTAAATCCTCGGAGGCATTATATTCCTTTCTGCAGAATGGACACAACCGCCTTACTAATCTCTGGGCAATTATCCCGATTACCGCAGAAGAAATAAGAAATGGCTCTACATTCATATCCAGAAGCCGGGTAATTGCCCCCGCGGCATTGTTTGTATGCAGGGTAGATAAAACCAGATGCCCGGTTAAAGCGGCCTGAATAGCAATCTCGGCGGTCTCTAAATCCCTAATCTCACCAACCATTATTATATCCGGGTCCTGCCGTAAAATATGTCGTATCGCGGTAGCGAATGTATAACCGGCGCGCACATTTATGGCAGTCTGATTTATCCGGGCAAGCTCATATTCAACCGGGTCCTCCACGGTTATGATGTTTCGCGATACATCATTTAAAATATTTAGCATAGAGTAAAGAGTAGTTGTTTTTCCCGCGCCTGTCGGGCCGGTAACTAAAATCATTCCGTATGGCTGGTATATCAAACGGTTAATCAAATCCAATTCACTCTTATCCAGGCCAAGATGATCCAGGGTAATAAGAACCGACCTTTTATCCAGCAATCTTAAAACTATCTTCTCTCCGAATCTGCCCGGCAGGGTTGAGACACGCACATCAAAAT
The DNA here is from genome assembly GCA_030622705.1 of Candidatus Omnitrophota bacterium. The sequence goes on from JAUXFU010000007.1 coordinate 8,390, forward strand.
CCTGGTCCTTTGCCAAAACTATGCTCATCCTTCCATCCTGAGGCTTTCTCCTTTCAGCAATATCTATTCCTGAAATAATCTTAATCCTTGAGATTACTGCCGGCTGAAGGTTACAAGGAATATTCATTTTCTCATAAAGAACACCGTCTATACGCAAACGTATAAGTAATTCTTTTGCCTGAGGCTCAACATGAATATCAGAAGCACCCTGCTTTATTGCTTCGGCAATAATGGAATTTACCAGCTTAACTATTGGGGCCTCCTGTCCGGCAGCCTCTAATTGCTTCAGCGACAGATCGGCAGCCGCCGAAACCTCATCCTTTTCCTGCGCTACAATCGCCTTGATTGCCTCGGCTGCATCCTGCATCGGTCCTGAGTACTTATTAATACAAGCCTCTATCTGCTCTTTGGTAGCAACAACCGGTCTCGTGAAGCAACCGCTAAGACGCCCTAATTCCTGCAGAGAAAGAACATCCCAGGGATCATTAGTGGCAATTAAAATCCGGTTTTCTTCTTTTCTAATGGGAAAAACCTGATATTTTTTTAATATCTGAGGAGAGAATATATTTACTACCTTTTTATCTATTTTTTCCTTTAACAGGTCGACAAAAGGAAGATGCAACTCCTGAGCCAAGACCTCAGCCAAGGCTCGTTCGTTTATAATTCCTTGTTCAACCAAGATATCACCCAGGCGCTTTTTTTTTGTCTTTTGAATCTCTAACGCCTGATATAACTGCTTCTCATCTATAACTCTCCATTTTAATAAAATTTCGCCTATTCGGAGAGCTTTGTTGATAAAGACTTCTTTGCTTTTCCCTTCCATATCTTATAAGCGTAAACTAAAATCTCATTTTTATCAACCGAATCAATATCCTTCATCTTCATTCCTATTTCCCAGCAATCCTCTATAGGACGCATCCACCTGATTTTTCCCCTGAACAGATAGATGAAGCGTTTTATTCGGCAAATAGACTTTTAACCTAACTAAATTCATCTTCAATAAATCGGCTTGAGGAATAAGCAGTCTTAAGCCGTCCCGGGAAAAATCCTTCAACTGCATTTGTGAAGAAGCTTTTCCTTCTCCTTGCAGTAAGAACTCACCCTTTAATAGAACCTAAAGTCAAATAAATTTCCTTTTCTCTTCCATTTTTTCTTATAGTTCTTGTCCTCTTACCAAAGAACATCTTTTATCCATCCATCAATACTATTGATAGTCTCAAGTTGCTTACGAATTCTCTGCTCCTCCTTGGCTACTTGCCGGGTCTGAACTTGTAACAATCTATTTAATTCATTTATTCTTTTCTTTAATGCTCTAATCTGTTTGGCCTGCTGAGGGTCAGACTCATAGATTATCTTCTCTTTACGTTTATCCTTAAGTTCGTTCTTCAGACGGTTGATTTTCTTAATCAGCCTGGATTGTTCCTTTTGGGCTTCTACTAAGCTCTGATTCAATTGGGCATTTTGCCTGATAAAATCTTCACTACCATGGGTAAGCCTTTTGCGTAACTGCGCGATCTCCTTGAGCTGTTCGGGGTTAGGCTTATACACTATCTTCCCGCCGGACTTAGCCTTAAGCTCTTCCTCAAGACGGCTGATTTCCTGAAGAAGATTAGTCTGTTCCTCATGGGCTTTTACTAAGGTTTGATTCAACTGGGTATCCTGCCTGATAACATCTTCTCTACCCCGAGCAAGCCTTTTGCGTAACTGCGCGATCTCCTTGAGTTGTTCGGGGTTAGGCTTATACACTATCTTCTCACCGGGCTGAGCCTTAAGCTCTTCCTCGAGACGGTTAATCTCCTGAATAAGCCTAGCTTGTTCCTCCTGTGCTTTTTCCAAGGTTTGATTCAACTGGGTATCCTGCCTGATAAGTCCTTCGCTGCCTTGAGCAAGCCTTTTGCGTAACTGCTCTTTCTGCTGAGAGGAGGTAGCTACCTGCTCCTGTAAAGAAGCAATAAGCTTATCCCCTGCCTTAAGCTTATTTTGTAATTCATCTCTTTGCTCCAGGAAGCGTTCTTTTGCAACAGTATGCTCCTCTAATAACTCCGTAATCTCTTGCTGCTGTAAATCAGACTCATAGACTATTTTTCCGCCGGGCTTACTCTCAAGCTCCTTCTCAAGAAGGTTAATCTCCTGAATAAGCTTGGCCTGTTCCTCCTGGGCTTTTTCCAAGGTTTGAGTTAGCTGGGTATTCTGACTGATAAGCTCTTCGCTACCCTGAGTAAGCTCCTTGCGTAACTGCGCAATTCCCTTGAGTTGTTCGGGGTCAGGCTTATACACTATCTTCTCACCGGGCTGAGCCTTAAGCTCTTCCTCAAGAAGGTTAAACTCCTGAATAAGCTTGGCCTGTTGCTCCTGTGCTTTTTCCAAGGTTTGATTCAGCTGCGTATTTTGCCTGATAAGCTCTTCGCTGCCCTGAGCAAGCTCTTTGCGTAACTGCTCTTTCTGCTGAGAGGAGGTAGCTACCTGCTTCTGTAAAGAAGTAAGACGCTTATCCCCTGCCTTAAGCTTATTTTGTAATTCATCTCTTTGCTCCAGGAAGCGGTCTTTGACAACAGTATGCTCCTCTAATAACTCCATAATCTCTTGCTGCTGCTGTAAATCAGACTCATAGACTATCTTTCCTCCGGGCTTAATAGGCCCTGTTAAAATTCCTTGCTCCCCATATTTTTCTAAAACCTGCTTCAACCGAATATTTTCCTCAAAAAATTGTTGATTTTCAATAATCAGTTTTTTATTTAAATCATGAAGTATTTTTTGATTCTCTAAAAGTATCTGTCTTAATATTTGCAACCTGCCTTTTATTTTAAATCTTAACTCTTCGTCTGTATCTGTATAAGCACTGCAGTTACTATGCAAAATAAAAAAAAATAAAAGAAAAATGATTAATCTATTTTTCCTCACTATCTGTCACCTCCATATACTCCTTCTTCGTACCTTTCGCGAAACTCATAATACCTTTTATCCGGTTTCCATGCCAGCTTCGACAACAACAAATGAGATTCTATGTCCTTAAGCTTATGAAGCTCTATTGCTCTTCTATTTACCTTTTTAATAAAGCCCTTTTGTAAATTTTACCGGATGCTACTTCCAATTGGTATCTTAAATGCCGGAAAATAGTTTTTTAAATTACGTCTATCGTTAAAATATTATATCAAAATAAATATCTATCGCAAACGAAATAACAAATACTTAGGAAGTTATTTTAGATATGAAGTAAGCAAGGAAGACAGGGCCTGATTTAAAGTAAAATTCTCTGTTTTCCAAGAAGCACAAATTTCATTTTTATGCCTGCGCCAAAGAGTATAATAAGTCTCCCATCCGAATACAGGCCCCTGGCGGTTTATCCAGGCAGGATTTTGTTGATATTGATATATTCCATCAGGATAAATTCCATGAGCCACTGCCTTCCATGTCCAGTAAGTCCAGTGAAATTTAAATTCCTTAAACAAGGCTAACGTATCCAAAAGCCAGCTAAACTCTTTATGGCAATAAGCACAACGGCTATTCTGGCCAAACTCGCCTACATATATCGGCATATGCCATCTTTTTTTCAGCCGGTAATATTTATTAAGCGCTTGTCTTATTTTTGCCTTTGAGTAATATTCGCTATTTATCTTCCCCGGATAGCGTAGATTCCTTACAAAACCAAAGATAAACTCCAACGGTATATAAAAGTGAGGGCTATAAACCAAATTCTCATCCCAGGGCTTACCCATAAATTCGATGTCCTGAGCCCATCTGTTACCTTCTAAAAAGATAATGTGATTTTGATCGATTTCTCTTATTGCCTTAACCGTCTTTCTATATAAACTTAGAATAATCTCTCTACTTACACATACACCTTCATTTAATATATCATAACCGGCAACTGCTTCTTCATTCTTAAACCTTTGAGCAAGAAACTGCCAGACCCGGATAAACTGTGCCTGGTGTCTTTTATCTTTCCAGAGCAAAGCCTTACCGCGGCTGTCTGAATGCCAATCTTCACTCTGACTACCGGGGGCCGCGTGTAAATCAAGAATAGCCCAAAGACGATATTTCCTGCAAAATTCTACTGCCATCTCCAGATATTTGAAATTCGCTCTATCCCGGGTTAAACGGAAATTAAACGGGATCCTTACGCAATTAAATCCGGAATTCCTGATTATCTTAAAATCTACCTCCTGAATAAAATTATCTCGAAAATAATGGGTAAATTCCCTAAGTGCTAACCTATCTTGTCTTCTAACTAAGGTTTGCTTAAATTCCTGCTCGGGGATATTCCTTCCGCCTAAGATATAACCCTCCATCATCAACCAGCCGCCCAAATTTACCCCTTTTAGGATTACCGGTTTACCGGAATCTGTAGTTATATCCCCCTGTTTAACCCTTAAGAACATCAGGGACATCCTTTCTGCCAATCGGGGGACACCCTTTAAGCCAATCGTAAGAGTGTCCCTTAAACTAAATAAATAAAACCTTTCGAAAAGCCGTATTTTCATTCATTATAACAAAAATAAGACTCAGCGCAAACAAAAACAAAAAATCCCAGCCAAAAAATAAAGGCACAAAAAAGGTTAAATCTTATTCTAAACAGTGGTATAATGGCCCTAAAGTTACACCCGGCGTAGTCAACTGCAATTAAAATGCTCACCCTTAGAGATATTTAAGAAAGCGCTAAGAAATTCTTAAAAGCTATATCAGCGTCCTCTAAAAGAGATTGTCCTTTTGTTTAGATTTTTTCAGCAATCTCTTTAATTTAATAATGAAGATAAGCTCAGAACATAAAAAATATATCCTGGAGAATATCAATGCGGAATCTATCAAAAAGATCTCCCGGGACTTAAATCTAAAGGAAAAAAAATAAGGAGATTTCTACAAAAGTATAATACGAATAAAAAAAAGAGCCCTCCTCGAAAAGAACCCAGTAATTCTACCAAAAAGAC
>JAUXFU010000126.1 GCA_030622705.1 Candidatus Omnitrophota bacterium
CCGCCAAACCCAAGACCGACGGTATCAGATAGATTATCCTCCAATGTAAAAAACCGCTCAGGAAAACACTTACTAAAGTAGATACGTAGGACACGGCAAAAAAAGTCCCTACGTGCTTTGCCTTATTCTCTGCGGTTACGGTCTTGCCTATGGTAATCAAAGCAAGCGGCACAAAACTACAGCCAAAGCACCCCACAAGAAACCTGAAAACAAAAGCCTGACGTATACTTGCAGACAGGCTAAAAAGGAGCGAACATAAACAGAATCCAATAGTTGTAATCAGAAATAATTTCTTTACTCTGACAATCCTTGTCAAGGGAGCCCAGAAAAGAGCAAATACCCCATAAGGAAGCATGTAAAGCCAGGTAAGCCTAAACGCGGATTCCTGGGGTATCCCGAAATATAATGCTATCGACGGTGTTAAAGCCGCCATGGCAGAAACACCAAAAGAAACAGTAAAAAACATCAAGCAGAAAATAAGAAAACCTATCTTAGGCATTTGTTTCTTTTTCGATTATCTCTTTAAACAACCTCAGATTCTCCCGGGAATGTTTATTTATCATTTCCTCTACCTGCTCATCGGTATATTTTGCTTTCTTGTCCATTTTGAAATCCTGAATCCACTCCATCTCGACTCCTTCGGGTAACTCCCTGTAAAGCCAGATAATCCTCATGTATTCAAAGGGAAACATCGGCTCCATTCTTGAGGCATAAGTGAATTTATCATCTTTGAACAACAACCTGTAAGACTTCCAGCTGTTGCCATTCTGCTGGGTAAGCTTAAACACTATTTTCTTGCCTTCCTTTTCTAAAACCTCTGATTCTGCGTACTCATTAAACAGCTCTTTCCATCTGCCAATATCATTACTTATATCGAATACCTTTTCATAAGGGGCATTGATAATTATGGAATTTATCGTATGCGCCATAGCCTTCCTCCTTATTTTGTCAATTATTGTTTTCTAAGATACCTACAACCCTTGCCCAGGCAGCACCGGTTTTTCTTATTTTAACCGGAAAACAAACAACCTTGAATCCGTAATCGGGTAGTTTATCTAAATTAGCCAGCCTCTCGATATGGGCAAACCCTCTTTTTCTGCCATAGAAATGCACGGGCCATAATACGGATGAGTCCTTTTTTTCTAAAAAGTCTGTTATCATAGATTTATAAGGCCTGTCTATGCCCATAGTATCCACCCCAAATACTTTTATGCCTCTGTCAAGCAGATAATCTATCGCTGATATATCCAATGCCGGGTAATGAGAAAAATACTCAGGGCGTCCGTAAAGCCTGTCTGAACCGGTAGATAAAAGGACAATATCAAGGAGTTTGAGCGAATAATTAATTTTCTGTAAAGCTGTTTGTAAATCCTTTCCGGTAATGACTTCACCCGGCTTCTTATAAGAAAAATCCAGTTTGACCCCGCTGTTATAACACCACTGAAGAGGTATTTCATCAGCTGCCTTAGAAGGCAGGCCTTCGGATTTGCTTCCGTAATGAAAGGTATAGTCTAAGTGCGTTCCGATATGAACCGGAGAATGTACTATCTCTAAAGATAAGAATTCTTCGTCAGGAAGATCTTCTTTCCTGATAATCCTTTTGCCCATCAGGTATTTAATCTTCCCCGCAAAGGTTTTACACATTAAGAGCTTATTTAGCTTCTTAACCCCCTGCTCATAAGAAACCCGTTCTATCTCTAATTTATGCACCTCAAACGCCCTATCGTCAATAGGCAGACTTAAATCAATTAATTTCATCTTTTAAGCTTTTCTGTGGTTTTTTATTGATTTTGTTTCTTCTTCCCAATTACACCGGCAATCTCAACAGGAGTAGAGAACTTCGTAACTTCGTTAGTCTCAATTTCTACTCCAAAATGCTTAGCTAAAGAAACTGTAAATTCAACCATCTCAGTCGAATCAACGCCTATAGTATGGTACAGCTGCCCGTCTTCCTTCAACTCTTCTTTCCTGACGCTTAATACCTTAGATATCAATTCTATAATCTCGTCTTTTAATTCCATTTAATCAGCCCCCCTTTTATTCTTTCACCATAGAGTCTTTTTCTATTCCCTTTCTACACCTAAAACGACGTTTATCCCCCCTCTACCCCTGGCAAGGATAAGAGCTTTTTTCACAACCCGTGATTTTATCCGGTTAGGAGTACAATCTATATCGCAGTGAGGGTCTTTTTGCTCAAAGTTTATCGTAGGTAAAATCGTATTATTCTGCATACTCAACAAGGTTAAGATCAAATCCAAAGCAGTCTGCGCGCCCAACAGATTCCCGAACATGCTTTTAGGGGCACTTAAACAGATACTTTTTAGCTTATCATTGAAAACGTTGTTTAAGGCTTTTGCCTCCAGCATATCTCCTAATGCCGTAGCCTCGCCATCCAGACATATATAATCAATCTGGTGTTTTGACCATCCGCAATCTTTAATACATTCCTCAACCGCAAATTCCAAGCTCCCGGTATCAAGAGAATATTTTATCCTGTGAAAACCGTCACTGCTAAAACCTACTCCCTTTATAAATCCATAGATATGAGCACCCCTGCTCAAGGCATCTTTTTCTCTCTCTAAAACAACAATTCCCGCTCCCTCTCCTAAAACAAAACCGTCGCGGTGTAAATCATAAGGCCTGTAAGCCGTTGAGGGATTAAGATTATTCTTGGATAGACTCCCACAGGTATTAGCGCACAATAAGGCATAAGGGGTAATCGGGGCCTCCATTCCGCCCGCTAAAACAAGATCATTATTCCCTTGCAAAACCGTTTTAGCCGCATACCACAAAGCCAAAGCAGAAGAAGCCTTATCCGCGACTACGGTTTTACTATAGCCCTTAAAACCGTAGTATATCGAGACCTGCCCCTGCGGAGCTGCCGGAAACCAGGCGCTGGCCATATAAGGAGAAATTCCCTGTCTTCCCTCGATATACAGATCCCTTAGCTCGGTCTCGGCAAAAAGCCAGCCGCCTAAAGCATTTCCCATAAAAACCCCGGCTCTTTCCTTATCCACGCCGTCAACCTCTAAACGCGCGTCTTGCAGGGCTTCTTCTGAGGCGACTAAAGCCATATGGGAAAAAACATCGATTTTCTTGAGCAGTCTGCCTGATAAGTGCGAGTAAACGTCTAACTGATGAACCTGGCCGGCTATCCGGGAAGGATACAGGTTCGCGTCAAACCTTTTTATCCCATCAACAAACGAACGGCCAGACTTTAAATTAGCCCAGAAACTCTCTTTCTTCAGCCCTCCCGGTGAAACAACCCCAATTCCTGTAATAGCAATTCTCTTACTCATTACCTATTTGCACTCCTTATTGATCACGGATAACCATAGATTTACGCAAAATCATGCAAAATGAATCTAACAGTTTTTTCGCGAATGGTGATTTTAGCCAAAGCAGCTTTCGCTGTGAGGGAATCCGAACGTGGAAACGTTCGGATGGCGAGGATGTCTGAGTCCGTCCTGGCGAAAGCCGACGGACGAGTTCCGCAGCCACCGAACCG
>JAUXFU010000096.1 GCA_030622705.1 Candidatus Omnitrophota bacterium
TCCATCCAAATTTAATATTATGCAAAGAGAAAATTAAGGCGGGAAGGGAAAATATATGTAAACCTATCATAAACATATATCTGAACTGATAAAATTTACCCATAATTTTTCTGATAGCTGCCTGCATCTGTTCCGGGCTCATAGGCTTATCAGGGGCAAAGAGAGGAAAGTTGCCGTCATAATATTCCCAGCCTATATCTTGAATTGGATAAATCCTGTTTTGCGCTTGAAGCCTATGCCTTAATTCTGTCCCGGGCAGAGGACACGCGAGCAAAATCTGCACAGTATCAATTTTAGCTTTCCTGATAAAATTCTTAAAACGCTTTATCCGCTCATCCACAGACAGCTCTAAATGCGCGCCTTCTAATAAGGGATAACCAAAGATAAACATGCCGTGTACCAAAAATCCAAATTTATGAAATATCCTTGCGAGAGAAATCATATCTTCGGGCCTTATATTTTTGTTCATAGCCTTTAATTCCTCTTCAACGGGAGATTCAAAACCTATAGCTGCCGTGCCAATACCTGCCTGGCGCATAGCAGAAAGGAGTTCGGAATCTTTGGCTTTATCTAATCTTATCTGAACCACTATATCGAGCCTTTTGCCTATGCTCTTTTGGTAATTCTTAAGCATATTGCAGAATCTTATTGTTTCATCCCGTTGTTGTCCAAAAAGATCATCAACGATAAAAAAATGCCTGGCATCCCTTGTCTCCAGAAGCAAACTAATCGTTTCCATGAGCCGTTCAGGGGAAGCATACCTTGGTTTACCCTTAACAGTGCAAAACTCACAATTCATGCCACAACCCCGGATCCTTTCGATAGGATAAAGTTTAATCTTAGCATAGCGCACCAAAGAGAAATCCGGTAAGGGTAACCTATCAAAGTCCGTCAGGGGGTCTCTTTTTGGAGTACAGATAATCCGCCCATTATTAAGATACGCGATACCTTTAATCTTACTTATATCTGCCTTACCCCTGATTGCCTCCAGCAGCTCTTTCATAGTTTCTTCTCCTTCACCAACAATCACATAGTCAACGCAGGAATTCAAAGCCTCGGATATATTACCTTCAATAAAGTGCTGCCCTCCGGCAATAGTCATCACTCCCTTATCTTTATAGAACCGGGCTATCTTATAAAGCCTGGGTATTGTGCTTGTCAGCCCCCCGTAGAGTCCAACCGCATCCGCGGGTCTGCGCTGTTGTAGAAATTCATGGTCGGCTCCGCCTGAATCACTTCTCGGCCCGTATCTACGCAGGTTATTTTCATCGATAACCTCAACATCCCATCCCTGCATTTCATTCACGGCACTCGCAACGCATACCGGCCCTAAAGCCGTAGTCTGGCCGGCAACAGAAGAATAGATATTAAACGCCGGGTAACCAGGAATTACAATCCTTAATCTTAATCTCTTTTTGGATAAATCGAACATGCTATGCCCCTTGCTTATGCTGTTCATTAGCTGTTAAAGGTAAGGTAAATGTAAATTTGGCTCCGTGCCCTTTCTCGCTTGCTGCCCAGATTCTTCCATGATGCAATTCAACTATTTCTTTCGCGATCGACAACCCCAGCCCGCTTCCGCTTATATCAGTCCAGGTTCTTTCTCCTACCTGCTGAAATTTGTCAAAAACTTTAGAGAGATCTTCTTCGGCTATCCCGGCACCATTATCAGTTACGTTAATCTCGATCTCCTTATCCTGCTGCCGTAATTTAGCCTCTACGGTTACCTTACCCTGGCGCGGGGTAAATTTAATCGCGTTTCCAATGATATTATTAAGAACCTGGATAATTCTAAAAGAATCCATCGGGATTTCAGGAAGGCCGTCCTGCACCACCTTTTCAATCTCGATTTCCTTCGTCTTAGCCCAGGTACTCAAACTTTCAGAAACGTCATTAATAATCTTTTCCATAGAACAAGGCTCTATCTTCAACTTCATTTTTTTCTGCTCAAGCTTGGAAAGATCCAGGGTCTCGCTAATCAATGTCTGCAATCTCCCGAGATTACGTTTGATAATAGACAGGAATTTCTCCTGAATTTCCGTGAAGGAGCTATTGGATTCATCCTCAAGCATCAAAGATAGAGAATTCTGGATAATCGCGATAGGGGTACGGAGTTCGTGGGTAATCTTAGAAATAAAATCTGCTTTTAACTTCTCTAACTCTTTTTGTTTGGTGACATCGCTTAAAACAGAAACCATTCCCACAGTCTTGCCATTTTCATCCTCTATTACCGCGCTGCTCGATCTTAATATCCTTTTAGTCTCGCTATTATGACTGGTAAGCTCAACCTCTTTATCTCCCGCGGAAGTCTCTTTTACCAAAGAGATAAGCTGCTCGTCTTTGAGGTCTTCTAAAATGGGCTTTCCAATCTTGTTTTCCTTTTTAACGCCAAGTAGTTTTTCAGCCGCTGGGTTTATTAACGCGATATTGCCTTTCGCGTCGATTACCACCAAACCCTCCGCGATACTTCTGACCACCGTCTCGGTCTGCTTCTTCTCCTTCATGATGTGTTTATACTTTTTCTGAACCGCGACTATTTTTTGTTTCTTCTCAGAAACAATCTCTTCATATTTTTGACTTAGCTGGACTTTAACCGTATCTGTTTTTTTCTTTAACTCCTCATTAAAAATATTCATTATAGTTCCGGCTGCCTTATTTCGCTGATTAGCAGGACCAGATAAACTATCTATTTGTTCAGAAATCGCTGATGTAAAAGATTGCGTGCTGCTGCCTATGCCTGCCTGTAACTCGTTACGCTCTTTTGTCTTGAAACCTTTTGCCCTTTCGCTTTTCGCGAAATTAACCAGCAAAAAGGCAATCAATATAGCAGCTATCGCGGCTATCCCAAATACCGTATTAATAGACACATCACGGCTCATCCGGGAAGATTCCGCGAAAACATTACCACCCCAGGCAATAACGACAAACACACCTATCAGACAAGCTCCTGTAATTCTGCGCATCTGAAACTCCTTCAGTTATCCTGAAAATTTGAATCACTTTTTGGCTTTACCCTGTGCGGCAACTGCCTGCATCGCTTTATTTATTTCTTCAGGATCGCCTAAATAATAATGCTTCAGCGACTTTAAATCATTATCAAGTTCATACACCAGAGGCATACCGGTAGGAATATTTAAGCTTACAATTTCCTTATCCGGAACATTATCCAGATATTTTACTAATGCTCTCAAGCTATTACCGTGAGCAGCAATAATTACTCGTTTGCCTGATTTAATGACCGGCGCTATTGTCTCATGCCAATACGGCAGGAACCTGGCAACAGTGTCTTTCAGGCATTCTGTTAAAGGAATGTCTTTAGGATCCATATCATGGTAACGCGGATCATTTTTTGGAGAACGCGGATCATTTGCTTCTAACGCGGGAGGCGGGACATCATAACTTCTTCTCCAGATCAAGACCTGCTCTTCTCCAAATTTAGCAGCCATCTCTGATTTATTCACCCCTTGCAGCGCTCCATAATGGCGTTCATTGAGACGCCAGGAATTATACACAGGTATCCACATCAAATCCATTTCTTCAAGCACAATCCATAAAGTGCGGATAGCTCTTTTTAAAACAGAGGTAAAAACAATATCAAAAACGTATCCCTCACTTCTAAGAACCATTCCACCTTTTCTGGCCTCTTCTCTGCCTTTGGCTGAAAGATCGACATCAGTCCAACCGGTAAACCTATTTTCCTTATTCCATGCGCTCTCTCCATGACGAAGCAACACTAACTTATACATTTAAACTACCTCCCTTTGCCATATCTTACCCCAAACAAAAACCCTCTGCAACATAAATTGTCACAGAGGGCAAGGAACAAGAAAATCGGCGAAGCCGATTTTCTTCCGCTACCCCGCCTTGGTGGGGTTCGGCACTTCCCCCGCACCCCCTTTTTAAACTGCTCCTGTTTTCTTTTGCTTTATCAAGTAAACAAAATTAGTCAGGCATAACAACCCTATACCCAGATATGACAACAAAATAAGCCACAGGCCCCGGGCTATGCTTACCTTTAAAACGAGTTTATCCAAATCAGTAGCGCTTATCTTATATACGGCGACAAAAAATATTAGGATACCAATTAATCCAAATATAAGATTTATCCATTTGTTTTTATCTAAAAACCACTTTACTGCCAGCATAAACACTGCTAATCCGGGAACCACCCAAATCAGATAGCTTTTTTTGTCTACGTTTGTTATTCCCGGATTAAAGATCTTAATTACACTAATCATAAAACGCGATTCCTGGCTGTTCGCTAAGACAGGAACTAAAAACCCACTGATGCTGCTAAGCGCGACCTGTTCCTTGCCAGTCAAAAACTTAGAGACTTTCCCCATCAGCGGTGATTCTACTCTCATCCA
>JAUXFU010000107.1 GCA_030622705.1 Candidatus Omnitrophota bacterium
ACAGAACGACATGGCTACGATCCGACTTTGGGACACAGATTTGTCCGGAAAACGGTATCTGGATCCTGCGGTCAAGCCGCAGGATGACGATGTTGTGGTATCTGGATCCTGCGAGTAAGCCGCAGGATGACGATGTTGAGCTAATTCCTTTTATGCTGTTTGTGGTTAAAGGCGTCCAGCGCCGCGGGAAAAGGAGCGAGAACTCTTTTTATAACGCCGTGCAGTAATGAAACACACACACCGTAATTCGTTATCGGCACTGCTGCCTGCCTGGCCTGCTGGATCCTGAAAAATGTTTCTCTTCTGGTTAACATACATGAACCGCAGTGAATAATCAGTTTATACCCTGTCAGATTCTCGGGATAATCGCGCCCTGAGCAAATATCGATATCCAAATCCGCGCCTGTATATTGCTTTAACCAACGCGGGATTTTTACCCGGCCAATATCATCCTCGATAGGATGATGGCTGCAGGCCTCGGCAATAAGCACCTTATCCTTAGGACTTAATCTCTCAATTGCCGCAGCACCCTTTGCCATCTCAATCAAATCCCCTTTATACCGCGCAAACAATATCGAGAAGGTTGTGCACTTTACATCCGCCGGGGTATCCGCGGTCATCTTCAATACAACCTGCGAATCACAGACAACAATATCCGGGGGCCTTTTAAGAGTCTCCAAAACCTGCCGGTATTGACCTTCTTTAACGATTAGCGCGGCCGCGTCGTTATCAAGAATATCTCTTATTGTCTGCACCTGAGGCAGGATGATTCTTCCCTTTGGGGCTTCCATGTCTATCGGAACGATTAACACCGCCAGCCCGCCCGGCGGCAAAAGATCCGCAATCAGCAGAGGCGGCTTCATAAAGTCATCGGGACAAACAGCTAAAAGATGCCTTTTAAGATTATTAACATACTCATCCCTTCTTTGCTTATTTACGCTGCAGCAAAGAACGAATCGCGGGGTTTGCTTGCTTATGGCTTCGATAAAACTCTCTGAGGGTTGCGTTATATCGATTTTGTTGACAATGATAATAAGCGGGGTATTCCTTTTTCCGGCCTCAGCACAAATAGCCTGTTCAAACTCACCCCAATACCCAGGCTCAATAACAAGAATAACTATATCTGCCCGGTCAAAGATTTTCTTCGTCCTTTTGATTCTTTCCCCGGAGAGAACAGAGATATCATCCAGACCCCCGGTATCAAGAAAGACAACCGGCCCTAAGGGCAAAAACTCCATTGTTTTTTCGACTACATCGGTTGTTGTGCCGGGAACCGGAGATGTTATAGCCACATCCTGGCCGGAAACCATATTGAGAAAACTGGATTTGCCTACATTGGTCCGGCCGAAAAGCCCTAATTGCAAGCGTAAGGACTTAGGTGTTTTTTTCATTTTGTCGAACTCTTTATTTTTGTTCTAATTCCTGAATTGCCTTATCAACAAGCGTCAGGTAAGTCATAGCACTTGAGCCGCCTACCAGCACCGCAACCATGCCTGCCTCAAGCATCTCTTCCTTGCTCCAACCTGCTTCTATACAATGCTCTACGGCTCGCGAAATACAAACAGGGCATTTTACCGTAACACTCGCCGCGAGTAAAAGCAGCCATTTTGTTTTTTCCGGGATTTTACCGGACTTGATAACAGCCAGCTTTTCCTTAATGAATATGTTATATTGCTCGGGGATGGTATTTTTTATATCCACCATCAATTTATTGAATTGCTCCAGGGTGTTTCTTGTTTCATACATAATAAATACCCTCCTTTTTTGTTATTTTGTTTTACGCTGTTACCTGCTGTTTGTCTGCTTTCCCTATCCATTTTCCCCGTTTTATATACGAGGTATGTAAGAGCTGATGGCTTTTTTTACCGCACGGACCCTCAGGGAGAAATTCTTCATAGATCCTTTTGACGATCGGGTTTTCATGAGATTTACGAACCTCAAGGGATTCATCCTCCTCGTAAATCGCCCGTGCCCGCGCCTGCCTTATCTCAGGGCTTGTTGGCATTGGCTGGCCGCCTCCCCCAAGACATCCGCCGGGACAGGCCATTATTTCAATAAAATGATAATCATCCAGCTCTCCTTTACACAGCCTCTCCATAATCCGCTTCGCGTTGGCGGTACCATGGCCTATCATAACCTTAAGCGTTACACCTTCAAGGAACTTCCAGTCTTCAACAGCTGTTTTAATAGGAATCTCTGCCGTACGCACCCCCTCCATTCCCCTGACAGGGGTAATACGCAGCTTCTCAAAAGGGACCTGCTGCCCTGTAACAATTTCATAAGCTGTCCGAAGGGCGGCCTCCATTACGCCGCCTGTAGCACCAAAAATAAGCCCGGCGCCCGAACCAATGCCCAGGGGATCGTCAAAATCAGATTTAGGCAGATTGGGAAGATCGATGCCGCATTCTTTAATCATGCTTGCTAACTCCCGGGTGGTTAAAGCATAGTCAACGTCTTTGAAGCCTGAATCATTCATCCCCGGGCGCTCACATTCGAATTTTTTGGCTGTACAAGGCATCAACGAAACGCTTACTATATCTTTAGGGTCAATGTTGTTCTTTTGGGCATACCAGGTTTTAACGATTACCCCGAACATCTGCTGGGGGCTTTTTGCCGTAGAAACATACGCTAATTTTTCCGGATAAAAATGTTCGATAAATTTTACCCATCCCGGAGAACAGGATGTAAGCTGCGGCAGTTTCACATTAGTATCTTTTTCAACAAGAATCTTCTTTAAGCGTAGAAGAAGCTCTGTGCCTTCCTCAAGAATAGTCAAATCCGCCGTAAAGTTCGTATCAAAAACTTTGTCAAAGCCGACTCTCTTTAACGCGGTATTTAGCTGTTTGGTTACACTGGTTCCGGCAGGAAGGCCAAATTCTTCTCCAATTGCCGCGCGCGGGCTTGGAGCGGTCTGGATAATCACATGCTTAGCCGGGTCATCAATCGCCTTCCAGATATCATCCGTATCGTTTTGCTCTCTTATGGCGCCTGTGGGGCAGCGATTAACACACTGCCCGCAATTAATACAGATAACCTCATCTAACGGCTTGTCTAAAAACGTGGCGATTTTCGTATTAGAGCCTCTATTAATAGCCTCCAACACACCAACCTCCTGAAGATCAATGCAGGTGCGGACACACCGTTTACATAAAATACATTTATCCATATCCCTTACCAGCGCGTAGCTAGAGGTATCTATTTTGTAACGGGGTTTTTCTATGTGCCCGAATTTGAATTCTGTTACCCCATATTCTTCCGCGTAGGCCTGAAGCTCACAATTGCCGTTTTTCTCACAGGTATAACACTCGCCATGATGATTCCTTAATAAAAGGTTAATAATATTATGCCGCGCGCGGCGAACCCGCGGAGAATGTGTTTGAACCTTAACCGCTTCTAATATAGGATAGGCGCATGATGCCTGAAGCGTCCGCTGGCCCTCTACCTCAACCACGCATAACCGGCAAACGCCCGCGATGCAAAGGTCGTCATGACTGCAAAGCGTAGGAATCTTTATGTTTATTTTTCTGGCGGCCTCTAAAATGGTTGTCCCTCTGGGAATCTCAACCGGGATATCGTCAATTATCGCGGTAACCGTCCTGCCGTTTACCTCCACCTGCTGGCGTGTTTGGCTGACCGGGGCGCGTGAGGTTTCTTTAGAAAATGGTTGTTGCGTCATTATACCTTAGCTCCTTTCATTATTTTAGCGACCTGCTGAAAATCATTTAATTCACTAATTTGTATTCACCCTTAAAATTTTCCAATATTGACTCAAAAGCAACAGAGGCAGTCTGCCCTAAGCCGCACTTGGAAGCCAGCCGCATAGTTTCACACAGCGAAAAAAGATCACTGGCGTAATTCTTACTGCATTGGCCGTTTTTTATCTTTTTAATCCCCTCCAGCAACACAGGAACACCCTCTCTGCATGGCGTGCATTGCCCGCAGGATTCCTCCTCAAAGAATTTAAGAAAATTCTCAGCTATATCCAGCATCTTCCTGTTCTTATTAAATATTATAACCGAGCCTCCTGTGGGAATATCC
>JAUXFU010000027.1 GCA_030622705.1 Candidatus Omnitrophota bacterium
AAAGGGGACATTTTAACTTTGGCTAATTAGGACATTATCACTTTGGGATTACATCTTTTTTGTAGCGATTTCTGAAGAAATCTTATGCCAGGTGTTTTCCCGCGAAAGCATACCCTGAGCAGAGCCGAAAGACTCCGAATCCGGGAGAGTTCTTCCTATGGATTGCCCAATCAAGCATGCCCTCTGACTTGATCAGGGGGTCAGGCAATGACAACATGGTGGTTATATTTTTAATAAGTTGTATTACAATGCACTAGCCAGTAACAAATCCAGTTAGAAATCACAAATTTCTAACTGGGCAAGTAAAGAGAATTTATGATTTGTAATTTGTAATTTGTAATTTTTTCATTCTCTCTATTCGCTACTTGCTACTCTCTACTTTAATAACTGCGCTACGGGAAACTATTAATACGCTGAGACTGCTTAATTTAAATGCCGCTATGACTATACAGGTATTAACCATGCCTAATAACGGAAAAAACAATATTCCGGATAAAACCCCTGCCAGCCAGCCGCCAAGCAGGTCCGCGCTGTAAATTAAGCCGATACCCGCACCAAAATTATTAGACCCTTGAGTGTTTAAATATATCTTATTGGCTAAAGGAAACTCTGTGCCTGTCCAAAAGCCGGTAACAAAACAGAGAATAAAAAACATAAAATGCGAAGGGTTCGACAGGATTAAAAACAAACTGATAAAAACCGATAAGATTATGGCTGTCTCCAAACCCGCGAATAACGCCAAATCCCTCCTAATACGGTCTAAATAATAGCTAACGAGAATACTGCCTAAAGCAGCCCCGGCCATAAAGCTGGCAATTAGCATCCCAATCTCAAAATACAGATACCCGTAAATTACCTGAAAGGCAAATACGATAACAAGGTTAGCCAACATGCCGAAGAAACCGGTAGTGGCGATAGAATAAGGAATTGCCATGCGGGTTAACCTGGAATTCCCGGAAATAACAATCAGAAATATCAGGGTCAACCCAAAAATCAGTCCTAAAATCCAGCCAAGATTTATTCTTTGCAGAAAAGAAAATACCCCGTTTAAGGCAGGATTAAACTGCGCATTCCAGAGACAAAGCGTATTAAACAATGCGAAACCGGAAAAATCCCTGTTAGTCTTTTCTGTCGCATCCGCAATAACGGCATTAAACCAGTTCTGCCAGCGCGGATGAAGCCGGTAATCAACGTAATCAGGCAGAAGTAAATTCATCTTTCTGCCTATTGCCTTAATCCTCTGATTGAACAGCCGGCTATCTGTTTCAATAATACCCTTAGAATCCGAAGCCAGAAAGAGATTAAAGTCCCCGGGGATAACCCGCGTATAAGAAAAAACCTTCCTCAGGCTATTTAAAATACAGGCATTTAAATCCCTTAAATCATCGGATAAATAGGTCGTTGACCCCGATAATCTAAACGCCAGGATCCCTCCGGGGTTTAGGCTATTACCTGCCAAACTAAAAAACTCCTGCGTAAATAAACGATTTGACTGTAAATCCGAAGGGTTAGAAAGCCCAAGAAAAATCAGATCATAGTTTAAGTCTGTATTTTTGATAAAAAACCGTCCATCTGAATTAACTGTCTTAACCCTTTTGTCCAAAAGTTCCCCTTGCAATAGGTCAGTAGGATATTTCTTCAACATCTCTAAAATCAAAGGGTCTAATTCCACATAATCAACCCTTTCGACAGAGGGGGTTTTAAGAATCTCATTAATCAGCCCTCCGGCACCCCCGCTGATTACCAAAATCTCCTTTGGCTGCGCGTGAAATAATAAAGGGATATTGGCAAACTCCTCAACAAAAATTAAGTCGGGATACGGAGTAGTTATTATTGGCTGGCCATTTGAAAAAAAAGTGTACTGGCCATCTGCCTCGGTTACAACGATGTTTCCGTAGATAGAATTAGTATATTCTAAAACCTTGAAGTTCCGCCACTGCCTGTTTATGGATAATTTATGAATATTATCCCAGCCCGAACCAAAATACAGATACGCAAAAATAAGCAGTAATATTACCGCCACAGTGTTTAATACCCGGTAGCCATTTTTTTTGTATAACAAACAAAGGCAGGCAATAAGATTTAAAAAAGCAATTAACCCGGCAATCTGAAAGGAATTAAACCGGGGTATCATTATATAGGTAAAGACTACCCCGGCAATAATCGTCCCTGCCGTCTCCCAAAAATAAACCCTGCCCGCGCAAACACCCTTAGAATGACAAGAGGCCGAATAAATCTTAGCGCAACAGCTAAATAGCCCTCCGTGGATAAAACTCATCGGTAGACTAAGAATCAGCGAAACCCAGAATATACTTCCAATCCCTAACCCCAGGCCCACCGGAATACCGAGCGCCAGCTTGAATGTACGCGCCCCCCAGATACACAGCGGGAAAACGATTAAAAAAACAATATCCAAAACTGCAAAACAGGCCAGTCTATTTTTAAGCCGGTCAATTATCCGGCCGAAAACTAAAGCCCCGGCCGCCTCCAGGATTACCCAATTTGCCAGAATAATTCCTATAGTCAGCTCATTGCCGCTGAAGCCTACCAGTAATTCACGCAAAAGCAAAACCTGAACAACCAGCCCGCTAAACCCAACAACCAATATCGCAAATATAAGCATACCTTTTATAAGAGTAGAGAGTAGCAAGTAGCGAGTAGCGAGAAAAGGGGAAACTCTCTACTTTCTATTCTCTCCAATATCCCGCTGGCGCATAGGCACAAATCTCACCGGGATAATACTCCTAATTTTAATCTCATTGTTCTGTTTCTCAATAAGTTTTAGCTCTTGATAAAAACTACCCAGCGGTATAACCATCCTGCCCCTATCAGCTAATTGTTCAACTAAGGCCTGAGGAATCTCTTCGGGCGCGCAGGTAACAATAATTGCATCAAAGGGTGCATACTCCTCCCAGCCAAGATATCCATCACCGCATTTAATCCGGATATTTTTATAGCCTAATCTTCGCAACAGCTCATCTGCCCGTTCAGCCAGCGTTGGCAGAATCTCAATTGTATAAACATAAGCGGCTAATTCAGCTAAAACTGCCGCCTGATAGCCTGAGCCGGTGCCAATCTCTAAAACCCTCTCCTTACCGGTTAGCCCGAGTAATTCCGTCATCAAAGCCACGATATAAGGCTGAGAAATAGTTTGCCCTTTACCAATCGGCAAAGGCCTATCCTCATAAGCAAATCTCCTGTAACGCTGAGGAACAAATTGATGCCTCATAACCTTACGCATTGCCTGAAGCAACCTGTTATCATTAATGCCTCTTGCCTCAATCTGCCCCTTCACCATCTCCTCGCACAGTTTACTAAACCCTGTTCTTTCTTCCTCTGCAACTACGCCTACCTTATCATCCTTCGCCCTTGCCAAAGATTCCTCTTTTGCCAGAGCCTCGCAGGACAGCCTGACAGGTAATCCGCTGAAACTCACACAGATTAAACATAATAGTATAAACCTTTTTTTCACGCCCATCACTTGTCTAATTTAATTCCCCCTTCAGCCATTTTCAACTTCATAACCTCTTGCCTTAACCCCTTTGTGATTGAGGCGTAATCATTGCCTAATTCCTGCCAGGGAACCGGCTTGCCAAAGATAACCTTTACCGGATGAATCCGGGGAAATCTTTTTGTCCTTGGCCAGGTAAAATGGGAACCCTTAATATAAACGGGAATAAGCACAATGTTCAATTCCCGCGCCAGAATCCCTACGCCTTTTTTAAACTCCTGTATATTGCTGTCAATAGAGCGGCTGCCTTCGGGAAATATACAAATTATCTTTTTATGCTCCAGCACAAAGCGGGCAGCCTGAAGAGCCCTGGTTAAATGAGTAGCCGGCTCAATGGAAATCAGGCGCGCGGCTTTAACTATCCAGCTGACTAAAGGATGTTCAAAGATTTTGGCATGACCAATAAAAAAAAGATTAACCGCGCAGCCAAAAGGAACACTCGCTAACAACGCAAAGCCGTCTAAGTAACTGGCATGATTCGGACAAAATATATAAGGCCCATTATCCGGAATAGAATCCCTTCCCTTTGTTTCCAAAAACCAGAACGTTCTAAACATAAAAGTAAAAAAGCTCTTTAATACCCTGGTAAGCGTCTTATTAAAAAAACTACACCTTAACCTAATCTTATTAAGCACCTCTTCAGGCGGCGCTTCATTTAGAATCTCACCCCAGGTCTTTTGTTTTTGAGGTTTCCTCGACCCCGACTTCCCTTCATCGCCTTCTGCAATCCGCTGGATACTTACAACCAGTTCCCTTACGGTTAAGATATTATCAATACAGCCCTGAGGAATCCCTATTGAAAGAAGCGACTCCAACCCCGTTCCCAGCTCTACCCTGCCTAAAGAATCAATTCCCAAATCGAGCTCTAAATGGCTGTTTAAATCTACTTTTTTATTTAATTGCGAAGATAAATATTTAATAATCTTTTGAGTAATCCCTGAACTCAGGATACCTTTATCCTCCGGGGAAGGCTTAAGGTCCTTGACCCCCTCCTGCCCCGGTAAAAACAAAGCCTCTAACGGCCGGCCTGAATACTGGCGGACAACCTCAAAACGCTTAATCTTTTTTAACCGCGTGCGCGGCAGATCTTCCTTTACCACAATAAAACCCTTAATCCGCTTATATGCCGGTAACCCGCAGGACAGATTCTCTAATTCCCAACGGACCCTTTCATAGATATTGACCTTTCTACTCCTGCGAAAACACTCAAAATCAGGCACGATTACCGCAAACAGTAATTCCACGCTCCGGCCGAATTGCTGCTGAGCCTTTTGAAAGACACAGATCTCTTTTATGTAGGAACTTTGATTATAATATTCTTCTAATTCTTCCGGAAAGATATTCTTCCCCGAGCTAAGAACAATAACATCCTTTTTCCTACCGGTAAGCAAAAGATAACCCTGTTTATCTAAATAACCTAAATCCCGGGAATTAAACCATCCCTGCGCTGATATAACCCGGGCAGTTAAATCCGGCTGCTTAAAATAACCCAGCATAACATTCGGCCCCCTGATAAACACCTCTCCTGTACCTGAGTTATTGGGATTATCAATTCGTATCTCAACATCGGGGATGGCCTTTCCCACTGACCCAAACCTTGGTTTCTTTAAAGGGTTCATAGTCACCACCGGCGAGGTTTCGGTAAGGCCGTAACCCTCAATGACCCTCAAGCCCAATCCTGACAAATCCCTGCCGACCTTAGGATCAAGCCTTGCTCCGCCGCTAACCAAAAGTCTCAAGCTCCTGCCAAATTCGCGGCGGACCCTGCGCTTGGCTACCTGCACAAGCACAGGCCTGAGGAAAGAAGGCGCCATTTTTATCCGGGCAAATATTGTCCTATGAATAAGAGAAAAGAGCTGGGGAACCCCTGTCAGAATAGTTATATCTGCCTGTTTAATTATCCCGGTTAAATCCTCCGGCTTAAAACTCTTTGCATAGGTAATCCTCGCGCCGATTAAAAGGGGGACTAATAAGGTTACCATAAATGAGTAGGTATGATACAAAGGTAAAATCGATAAGAAATTATCCCCTGGCGAACAGAAATTAAGCTTCTCGATACTTCTGAAATTAGAACAGAAATTATAATGAGTCAGCATTACCCCTTTGGGCTTTGCGGTTGTGCCGGAGGTATAGATAAGGGAAGCGACATCAGAAGAAGCAACATCGGGCCAACGGATATCCTGAGCCGGCTGAGATTGAATTCTCTTAAAATCCCCTGAATCAACAACCATAATCCTTAATTTATCGTAGGTTATATGCTTAATCCTCTCCTGAAAAACATCCTCAGAAACAAACGCAACAACCGGATGACAATCCTCGAATATATTATTTAAGTCCCTTGAGCCTGACTCAGGGTCAACCGCCACACATACAAGACCGGCATAGATTATACCCAGATAGATAATTGCCCACTCAGGACAATTCCCTAAAACAACAGCGGCGCAATCACCCTTTTTATATCCCTGCTCAATTAAAAATACCGCTATCTTCCCAGCAGAGGCCTCAACCTCTGCGTAGGTATATCTTTGCCAGCCGGAGTCAGCCTTTATCTGCAGAGCTACCTTCCCGGCACAAGTTTGGGCAGCCCAGCTGAACATCTTATGAATAACCAAATTTTCCTGCATCATTTTTAAGAAGTAGAAAGATTTTTAAATTACATCAAGGATTAAAAATCGAGAGTCGAGCATCGAGCATCGAGAATCAAATATTATTTTCTTTCTATATCACCGTACGTCCTCTATACGCCGCAGATAAATAAATCCGGGCAAAAGGAATAAAAACAAACATAACAAAGCAAGGCGATAACCTAACTCCCCCAACGGCGAGAGAAACCAAAGCAAACCCGACCAGAGAATTACCCCTACCGCCGCAGAAACTAAGCTAACAAGAGAAAACAAACCGAATACCTGCCCAATTTTATCAGAGGGCACAATATGAACGATTAACGCGCGGGAAACAACCCAGGTCGAACCAAGACTTATTCCCACCATCGGCCCAATAAACCAGTAAAATAACGTATTCCTCACCAATGCACCAGAGAGTAAACAAATCCCCCACAAAAAGAATATTATAATAAGACACCGTTTATAGCCAATATAATCACTGAGATATCCCGAAAATAAACTTCCGGCAATGGCAAAAAAGATAGAAAAAAGCATAAATTTTACTATTTGGCTCTCGGTTAAACCAAACACCCGGGTAAGATACACCGACATAAAAACAATTATTATATTCACTACGCATAAACAGAAAAACGATGCTTTTAAAAAGTTAGACAGGTTGCTATATTTTACTAACTCAATGCTGTTCTTAATGAACTGTTTAAAAAATAACTTGAAGTTGTTCTTTTTGAAAAAAGAAAAAACCGTTAAACAACTTTGCTCTCCGGTGGATTTTTTATCCTTAACAAACAACATGCAGGGAAGGGCAAAAATGAAAAATAACACACCGCTAGGAATAAACGCTGCGTGGCGGCCACCTTCCTGCACAATGGGATAAACAACAAGTAAACTTAACATCGCTCCGCAATAACCGAGCATCCTGCCTAACCCTGAAACAAAACCAATTTTATCCCTCGGCGCAATATTTATCAGTAAAGCATTGTAAAAAACAACTGCTATTTGGCAGCCGAAATTGGCAATGGCAAAAAAGACTAAAGCCAAAAATACACTTTCGGTTAAGCCTAAACTTATTGTAAACATAACGCTTAACATAGTAAATAAACCTAAGAAAAATCTATGCTTATGCGTTAAATCGGATATTGCCCCAAGAAATGGGGCCAGACATGCAACAATGAGCAGGGAGAAACTAAAGGCCAGGCCGTAGAATAGTTCGGGAAACTGTTTATCAATTATTACCCAGCGGACAAAATATAAAGAGACGATATTTAAGGCAAAAACCTGATTAGCCAGGTCGTACAAGCCCCAGGCAAAAATTAAATGCCTTCCTTTTACTTTTTCTTTTCTGCAGAAAAGATCCATAATGAAATTTTAGCATATATATAGCTGATTACAATAAAAAGAGCTCTGAAGAAGTGAAAAACATCAGAGCTCCTGGTTAATCTTTTAATCCCTAAGGAAAGGACTTCCTATATAGTTTTCAGGAATTTTTCAGAAACCTCATATACAGCTTATAAAAGCATCAACCACTTTTGAATCATAGCGAATATCTTTATACCTTAATAACTCTTTTTTGCCTGAATCAAAATCCAATGCCTTCCGGTAAGGCCTGTCTGTGGTCATCGCGTCAAACGAATCAGCCACCGCTAAAATCCTTGCCTCTAAAGAAATCTCCTCGTCCCTTAAATGGTCAGGATAACCATCACCGTTTAGCCACTCATGATGATGTCGAATAGGATCTCTTAAATCAGAAAAGCCACGCATAGGAATAATTATCCCCTCTCCGATTACCGGATGCTGGCGCATTATCTTTTCCTCGTACTCATCGAGTTTTCCCGGCTTTCTCAAGAGCCCGTCAGTTATACCGATCTTGCCTACATCGTGCAGTTGAGCCGCATCCTTAATCTTTTTAATAATTTTGTCATCTAAACCTAAGACCTGAGCCACCTTGGCTGAGTATTTAC
>JAUXFU010000031.1 GCA_030622705.1 Candidatus Omnitrophota bacterium
ACAGTCGTAAAAAAGCAATCGGCAATAATAATTAGAATAAATGAACTGACTACCGTATTAGTAGTTGCCTGTCCGACGCCCTCAGCGCCGCCTGTCACCCTAAGCCCATGATAACAACTACTTAAAGCAATAATCATCCCAAAGACAATAGTTTTAAATAAACCGGAAAATACATCCTTATAAAAAAGTGAATTATAGGTAATATTTAAATACATTCCGGAGGTAATGCCCAGTTTATATACGCAAACTACGTATCCGCCGAATATCCCGATAATGTTGAAATAGAGTGTCAGAAGAGGCATCATCACGGCCAGCGCAAGAAAACGGGGAACCGCCAGATATTTTATCGGGCTATAGGCTAAGGTTCTTAAAGCATCGATTTGTTCGGTAACCTGCATAGTGCCAATCTCAGCGGATATCGCTGCCCCTACCCGTCCGGCAACAACCAACGCGGCAATCACCGGACCCAATTCGCGTACCAGAGAAAGAGCAACAATACTGGCAATATACATCTCTGAACCTAAACGCTGCATCATATAGGCAGTTTGTAATGCCAGAATTAAACCTATAAAAAATGAGATTACCGTGATAATCGGCAGGCTATCGAGACCGCTACGTTTAGCCTGAATTAAGGTACGCTTAACCTCAAAGGGAGGAACGAATATCCAGCGTAAAATCTGCAAGAGCAATATTCCTACACCGCCTAAAAAATAAATAAACTCTGCAAATCTTTGACCTAATTTTATTAGTAAGTTTACCATATTGCATTATCTATATAAAAATCAATTCTTCATTCTTGCGGCTTACCTTAATTATTTTCTTATCCTTCACCCGCCCGGAAATTATCTCTTCAGAAAGCGGATCCTCTATATATCTCTGGATTGCCCGCTTTAATGGCCGTGCGCCAAAAACAGGGTCAAAGCCCTTTTCAGTCAAAAGATGCCTTGCCTCAACACTCACGTCCAGAGTAATATCCTGTTCCTTCAACCTCTCATTAACATAACCAATCTCCAAATCGATAATCGAATGTAAATCCTCTTTTGCCAATGGCCGAAAAACAATCGTATCGTCAATGCGGTTTAAAAACTCCGGTTTAAATGTCTGCTTAACCTGTTCTAATAACTTCTCTTTCA
Source organism: Candidatus Omnitrophota bacterium (assembly GCA_030622705.1). The sequence goes on from JAUXFU010000031.1 coordinate 1,134, forward strand.
TCGTTTCATAGGATACCTCATCCTTCTGACTCTTAAAACCAAGCGAGCCGCTTTTACGAATAAGCTCTGCGCCCACATTAGAGGTCATAATAACTATTGTGTTACGAAAATCAACCTTGCGTCCAAGGCTGTCACTAAGCCGTCCATCCTCAAAAACCTGCAAAAGAAGATTAAACACATCTGGATGAGCCTTCTCGATCTCATCTAAAAGAATTACTGAATAGGGACGCCGTCTTACCCTCTCGGTAAGCTGGCCGCCTTCCTCATAGCCAATATATCCCGGCGGTGCGCCAATAAGACGCGAAACATTAAACTTCTCCATGTATTCAGACATATCATATTGGAGTAAAGAATTCTCATCGCCAAACATAAACTCGGCTAATGCCCGCGCAAGAAGACTTTTACCTACGCCCGTTGGACCTAAGAAAATAAATGAGCCGATTGGCCGCTTGGGATCTTTTATTCCTGCGCGCGAACGCCGAATAGCACGAGCAATTACAGAAATCGGCTCAGCCTGGCCAATAACCCTCTGACGCAATTCCTTTTCGATGTTTAATAACTTCTCGCCCTCCTTCTGCTCTAATCTAAATAAAGGAATACCTGTCCACTGGGAAATAATACTGGCAATATCCTCAGCAACAATCTGAGGCCGCATTTTATCCTTGGCCTTCTTCCACTGCCCGCCTAACTCCTCTAATTTTGCACGCGCCTGCCTTTCCTCATCGCGCAGGGCTGCTGCTTTCTCAAAATTCTGCGATTTAATATTAGTTTCCTTCTGTTTTTTTAAGCTATCAACCTTGTCCTCCCATTCTTTAATCTGAGGAGGAGCAATCAGAGCATTCAGACGCGCACGCGCGCCAGTTTCATCAATCAAGTCGATTGCCTTATCCGGCAAATATCTGCCGCTGATATATCTATCGGATAATTTTGCTGCTGCCTCAACAGCTCCGTCCGTAAAAGTAACTCGATGATGCTCTTCATATTTATCACGCAAGCCTTTTAAAATTTTAATGGTTAAATCAACATTGGGCGGCTCAACCATGATTGTCTGAAATCTTCTCTCTAAGGCGGCATCTTTTTCAATGTGCTTGCGGTATTCATCCAGAGTAGTCGCCCCAACGCATTGAATCTCGCCACGGGATAAAGCCGGCTTTAAGATATTCGAGGCATCAATCGCCCCCTCTGCAGCCCCTGCTCCAACCAGGGTATGTAATTCATCAATGAAAATAATTACATCCTTAGAGCGCTTAATCTCCTCCATTACCGCTTTAATCCTTTCTTCGAATTGCCCGCGATATTTGGTTCCGGCAATCATCAAGGCCAGATCAAGAACGATGATACGCTTACCCTTTAATATCTCCGGAGCGCTACCGGAAATTATTGCCTGGGCAATTCCTTCCACAATAGCAGTTTTGCCTACGCCCGCCTCACCTAAAAGAACCGGGTTATTCTTGGTGCGCCGGCTTAAAACCTGAATCACCCTCTCTATCTCATTATGGCGATCAATCACCGGATCAAGTTTTCCCTCATGAGCCAGACTGGTTAAATCGCGGCCAAAAGCATCTAAGGCGGGGGTTTTTGATTTAGTCTTTTGCGCTTGGCTAAAACCGGGAGTCGCTGAACCTAAGAAGTTCATTACCTGATTACGCACCAAATTTAAATCCAGCCCTAAATTCATCAATACCTGGCTGGCTATACCCTCACCCTCGCGAATCAGGCCCAAAAGAATATGCTCCGTACCGATGTAGTTATGCCCCAATGAACGTGCCTCCTCTGCCGCTAATTCCAGCACCTTCTTTGCCCGGGGAGTAAACGGAATATCACCCAGAATCTGTGTTGCTGGACCAGGCTGCACCAGCTTCTCCACCTCTAAGCGAATCGCCTCCAGAGACGTCCCCATATTCTGCAACACTGCTGCTGCCACGCCCTCGCCCTCGCGAACCAGGCCCAAAAGAATATGTTCTGTACCGATGTAATCGTGGTTAAAACGCCTTGCCTCCTCTTTGGCTAAAATAATTACCTTCCTTGCTCTTTCGGTAAATCGATTAAACATTATTTTACTCCCTTCATAATTATTTATTTTCCAATTTAACTATTTTATGACGTAGGATTTCTGCCCGTTTTAAATCTCTCTCATGGGAAGAAAGCTTTCTTCCCTCTATTTTTTGCAGATGTGCGGGTTGCGTAAGAATAAACAATTCGTTTACTGCCCCCAGATTAATATCCTTAATCAGATTTAAATCCACGCCAAGCCTTACCATTGACAGCAGCTCAGTAGTCTCTTGAGAAGTAATGATGTGGGCACTCTTCAAGGTACCATACGACCTGTAAATCCTGTCCTCAAGTAAAGAACGGTTCCGCGTTAAAAGAGCCTCCCTGGCCTGCTGTTCCTGCTCAATTAACTGACGGACTAAACCGTTTAAATTCTGTAAAATTTCTTCTTCGCTATGACCCAAAGATACCTGGTTAGATATCTGAAAGAAATTCCCCGAAGCCTGCGTTCCCTCGCCATACAGCCCCCGGGTAGTAAAACTTAGTTTTGCCACCGCCTGTAAAACACGATTAATCTGCCGGTTCATTACCAGCGCAGGCAGATGGAACATCACCGAACCACGCATTCCTGTTCCGGTATTGGTCGGACAAGCAGTTAAAAATCCCAGTTCAGGCGAAAAAGCATAAAGCAGTTGTTTTGATAAAGCATCGTCTACCTGACTAATAATATTAAATGCCTCAAACAGATTAAACCCCGACTGCATTACCTGAATTCTTAAGTGGTCTTCTTCATTAATCATTATAGCGATAATTTCCTGCTCATCAACAACTACCGACTTGAAATTTGAGGACTTGATAAATTCCAAAGACATTAAATGACGCTCCACTAAAAATTGCCTGTCAATACTATCTAACTCGTGTAGATGAAAAAGCATACTTTTTTTAAGATGGTTGACCTTTGCTACCGCCTGCTCAATAGTCTTGAGAGTTTGTTCAGCTTGTTTCTTATTTGCCCGGCCGGGAAAAGGCACTTTATTGATATTTCTCGCCAGACGAATGCGGCTGGAAATCACTACATCCGAATTCGGGCCCATACCCCGCAGCCACTCACTGGCATGATTAATTAAATCATTTAATTTCATCTTTTTCCATCTCCCTTTTTTCCATCTCCCTAATTTTATCGCGCAGTTGTGCTGCTTGCTCAAACTCTTCTTTCTTAATCGCCTCCTGAAGCCTCAGGCGTAAATCCGCAAGATCAGGTTTCTTTTTGCTCCTTACCGCTACCTTGCAGGGAGTTTTGCCTAAATGTTGAGTTGAACCATGAACCTTCTTAAGTAAAGGCATAAGATATTTCCTAAAATTAGTATAACACTCACTACAGCCTAAACGCCCGAAGTGTTTAAAATCCTGGTAGCTTAATCCGCAATTGAGGCATTTAGAACTGATTACCTGAGAAACCTCTTCCGGCTTTCCAAATTCTGCGAGGCCGGCTAATAAATCAGCAAGTCCGAATTGCTGCTCCATCTGAATACTCTTTTTACGCGCGCACTCCTCACAAAGATGCAGCTCACTTATCTGGTCATCAATAATCTCAGTCAGGTGAACTGTCGCCTGATTCTTACCACAAAGATCACATAACACTTTCATCCCTCACTTTCTTCTCTTTAATAAAATCATCTTTTAAATCTATATTAATTCCCGCTTTCGCCAATGTGCCCCTTAAAAGAAATCCCTCATTTAATCTGCCGCAGAGGTCTTACCTCCAGCTCCCATCGATATTATCATCGAAGTTAGAGGTAAGACCTCTTAATATCAATACCTCATAATTATCCCTTAATATTTAATTCCGTCTATCCCTGTTCGCTTACGAAATTCCCGTGTTAGAGTTTTAGTAATCTTGCCTGGCCGGCCAGTTCCGATTTTTCGCCCATCAACACAAATTACAGGAACAAGCTCAGCGGCTGTACCGGTCAAAAATGCTTCATCAGCAATATAAAGCTCATGACGGGTTAACACATGTTCGTGCGTGGAAATGGATAATTTCCGCGCAATATCTAAAACTGTATCACGAGTAATCCCGCGTAATGTACCCATACATTGCGGCGGTGTATAGACATGCCGGCTCTTCACAATAAAAAGATTATCTCCTGTACATTCAGCAATATAACCCATTGAATCAAGCATAATTGCCTCCTGGAAGCCGGCATTAATCGCCTCAATCTTGGCAAGGATATTATTTAAATAATTCAAGGACTTTACCTGAGGATTCAATGCCTCAGGATGATTTCGAATAGTAGGCACCGTAATTATCTTCAAACCCCTTGTATAAAACTTTGTGGGATATAAAGCAACTTTATCCGTGATAATAATGATGCTCGCATGATTTTTACATTTACGGGGATCAAGCCCCAAATCACCTTCCCCTCTGGTTATCACTAAACGGATATAGGCGTCTTGTAAACGATTCGCCTTCAATGTCCTTATCACTGCCTCAATAAGCCTCTCTTTAGAAATAGGAATTTCTATCATTAAACTGTGCGCTGACTCAAAAAGGCGGTCAATATGCTCTTTTAGTTTAAATACCAGACGATTATAAACCCGAATTCCCTCAAATATACCATCTCCATATAAAAGGCCGTGATCAAAAACCGAAACCTTAGCGTTTTGCCTGCTATACAGTCTTCCGTCAACGTAAACCTTCATCAATCCCCCTTTTTAAATTTAAAGTAAAACTCTAAATTCCATCTTTTTATTTTGTAACCACGAATGCACACGAATTGTCTAAAAGATTTTACAGCTTTGCTTATTCGTGTTCATATGACTGAAGCCATCTATTAATATTCCGTCATTTAAATGAAATATCCTATCCGTCGAATTAGCTAACTCTTTATTATGGGTTACCAAAATTACGGTCATCTGCTGTATATGATTTAACTGCCTTATTAACTCAATAATTCCCCTGCCCGTTACTGAATCCAGGTTTCCGGTTGGCTCATCGCAAAAGAGCAAATCCGGCTGGTTAATCAAAGCGCGAGCAATTGCCAGACGCTGTTGCTCACCTCCGGATAATTGATTGGGGAAATGCCTCATTCTGTTTTTTAACCCAACAAGTTCAAGAATCCTCTGTGCCTCCTGCCTAACGGTCCTTTTCTTTTTTCTCACTAACCCTGGAATCAAAATATTCTCCAGGGCATTAAACTCAGATAGAAGATAATAAAACTGAAAAACAAAACCGATTCTTCTGTTTCTTAAATCGGATAATTCCTTGTCGGAAAGCGCATAGATTTCCCTGCCATCCAGAAAAACCTCACCGTCACTGGGACAATCCAGGCCGCCAAGCAGATGAATCAGAGTGGTCTTACCCGCTCCGGAAGGGCCGAGCATGACGACAAATTCCCCCCTTTTAACCTTTAGGTTAACTCCCCTTAAAACGCGTAGTTTATCTTCTCCATGCTTGTAGCTTTTACACAGATTCCTGGCTTCTAACATCTTCTCATTCGTATCTAAGCGCATCTACCGGATTCAACCTGCCGGCACGCAATGCTGGATAAATTGTTGATAAAACCGTAATTGCTAACGCCGCGGCAATAATTAATGCCATATCCGGCCAAAACGACAGCGACACAGGCAGATGATCAAGATAATAAATATCGGCAGGCAATTTCACAAACTGATACTTTTTAAGCAGCAAACAAACAAACCAGCCAATCATAACGCCTGAAGCAACTCCGATAAATCCGATAATTAACCCTTGATAAGTAAAAATCCTGCTGATTCGCTTCCGCGGCATTCCAATTGCTTTAAGCACGCCGATATCCTTCGACTTCTGAACAACCATCACAATCAGGGTACTGATAATATTAAACGCAGCAACCAAAACGATTAAACTCAGCATTATAAACGTCGCAATCTTCTCCAGTTGCAAGGCAGCAAAGAAATTCGCGTTTAACTCCATCCATGTTTTAATATGATAAGAATAACCCAGAAGATTTCGAATCTCTTTCTTTACAATAGATGCCATATCAGGATCATCCAATTTTATTGCTATCCCGGTTACGTTATCAAGTCCCAACATCTGTTTAACCTTATCAAGATGCAGGAAGATCAACTCGGTATCATACTCATACATACCCGAACTAAATATACCCTCAACCGTTAAATCATGGATTTTATGCAAAGAGACTTGCAGCGGTAAATTTTTACCCAAATGCAAATCCATAAAACCGGCTAACTCCTTGCCTATAATTACCCCCTCAACATCTAACCGTGCAAGATCTCCATAAATTAAATAATCCTTTAACTTACTTACACGGGGTATCGTTTCAGGATCAATACCCCTTACCTTGACGCCGAATATTCTTTTATCATCCCGCACCAGCGCCTGGCCCGCGATAAAAGGACTGGCTCCCTGAACATAAGGCAATAATTGAAGCCGTTTGATTAGCGCATAAGGATCTTCTATCCCTGAATCCGTGCTTACGGTAACATGCGAAAAATTGCCGATAATCTTATCATGCAGATCATACCTGAAGCCGCTCATTACTGCGGTTACAATCACTAAGGCTGCCACCCCCACCACTACGCCAAGGACAGCAATAATACTAATCAGGCCGATGAATTTCTCTTTTCTTTTTGTAACCAGATACCGCCAGGCAATCCAAAATTCCAGACTCATTCTTATAAAGTAGAGAGTAGTGAGTAGAGAGTAGAGAGATTTTTCTCTCGCTACTTGTTACTCTCTACTCGCTACTTTATTTTACTTTCTCCGGCTTAAGTAAAGGAAATAAAATCACATCGCGGATAGTATCCCGATC
>JAUXFU010000194.1 GCA_030622705.1 Candidatus Omnitrophota bacterium
AGTTAATTTGGAAAAGGTGTTAATAATTTTGTATTTTTTAAAAAGCCCCAGGGGATCAGAGGCAATAAGCGTAAACGGGCCGACCCAATAAATCCCGCGCTTAAAACAAAGTCCTTTGTATGTCCAGTTGATAATTGTGCGTTTGGGCAGATAGGATAGAAGGACTGTTTCTTTCTGTTTATAGGCAAACTCAGCAGTGAAGTTGTCAGACAGGTAAAGGAGATAGTTCGTAAATATTCCCTGATTTTCTATGGTTACTTTAATCTTTATTGTTTCTTCTTCATATGCAGCGTTTGGCATTTGGCGCGCGCAGCTGACATTAATTAGTGTAAGCTGGAAGAATAAAAAAGATAACAGTAGTACGCCGGCTAAAATCGCGCAAATAAGATAGATGAATTCAATCTGCGTAAGCCAGGCAAGAATCAGGCAAATCCCAAGAATGGTTATCAGCAGCTTTGCTTTTCCGGTTAGCATCTTATGTTTCTACCGGTACCGGTATTTTGTCTAATATCTCATTAATAATTTCTTGTGGCCTGGTGCCTTGAACTAATGAATTAGGATATAGTATGATACGATGATTTAACGCGGGAATAGCGATATTTTTTATATCCGAGGGTACAACATAATCACGTTTATTAATAAACGCGACCGCCTTGCTTAGGCGCATCATAGCGAGGGATCCCCGCGGGCTGGCGCCTAATTTAACCGCAGGATGCTGGCGCGTAGCATTGATTATTTTAATGATATAAGCTAAAAGGTCTTTGTTGATTTCGACTTTTTCTGCTTCCTGGGTCAATGATAGGATATCGGAAATCTGAAGAACCGGCTGGAGATGATCAAGAGGTTCATCCTTTAAGCGGCTTTGCAGTATATTAATTTCTTCGGATTCCGAGATGTAACCTATGTTGAATTTCATAAGGAATCTATCTAACTGTCCCTCTGGAAGCGGGTATGTTCCGTAAAATTCTACGGGGTTTTCAGTAGCAATAACAAAGAAGGGTTTAGGCAAGGGATAGGTTGTCCCGTCAACCGTAGACGTATATTCCTGCATACACTCCAGCAGCCCTGCCTGTGTTCGTGGCGTGGTGCGGTTGATTTCATCAGCTAAGATTATGTTGGCAAAAACCGGACCGGGCCTGAATTCGAATTTTGTGGTTGCCTGGTTAAAAATACTTACTCCTGTGATGTCAGATGGCAGCAGGTCAGGCGTAAATTGAATTCGCTTGAATTCAGCGTTTATTGATTTAGTTAATGCTTTTACCAGCATTGTTTTGCCTAAGCCGGGAACGTCTTCAATCAGAATATGCCCCCGGCTCAATAATCCGGCAATAAGCAGTTTTATCGTTTCTCTCTTTCCGGTAATAACCTTCTCGATATTCATAATCAATTTTTCAACCTCAGATACATTTTCCATCATCTCCTCCTGTTTGCCGCGCTGGTTCAGTTAAGAATCTAATCATAGAGAACACAGAGGTTAAAACCTGAGTACACAGAACTAAAAAAGGAGAGAAAAGGGGTTAAGCATTTATCTGTGTTCTTTTGATAACTCTGTGACCTCTGTGGTTATGAAGATTCTTGGATTTAGAAAGATTATATCACAGAATATAAGCATTTGAATAATAAACTATGCGTGTTAAAATAAGTGAGGACATAGCTTATGGAGTTCCATAAGCTATGTCCTCACTTACCCCCACACCAATTGGTTAGACGACAA
>JAUXFU010000105.1 GCA_030622705.1 Candidatus Omnitrophota bacterium
AACATCTTAATTGCGGCAAGTTTACGGGCAATAGAATTTGCGTTTAAGCCCCGCTGTTTAAGACTCAGCATAAAACTGGTTATCTGATCCCTGTTTGTCTTATCTAAAGAATTAACCTGCTGCTGGCCTTTTAGATAATCCAGATAAGACACTAAATCCCACCGATAGGCTATAATCGTATTGCGGCTCAAACCCCGCTCAACCGAGAGGTAATTAAGAAATATATCAATAAGTTCATGCATATTAGTTATACCGTAAAGAATGGATTGTCTTTCTTTTCCTGTCCAATGGTTGTCGGCTGACCATGTCCGGGATAAACCTTTATCCGGTAATCTAAAACGAACAGCTTCTCCCGTATTGATTTTTTAAGCTGTTCTGAGGATGCGCCGGGGAAATCCGTGCGCCCGATCCCGCGGAAAAACAGGGTATCTCCGGAAAAAAGGACATTGTTTTCGGGCTGCTTTAATAAAAGACAAACTCCGCCCGGCGTATGGCCGGGAGTATGCAAAACCTGCAATCTAATCTTGCCTAAACTAACCTCATCATTATCATTAAGCACCTGCCAAGGGGCTTTTACGCGCAGAGGCTTATCAAGAAATCCGGACAGATTCAGATTGGGGTCATCTAAATAATCTAAATCGTCCTTATGAATATGCACGCGTATACCAAAGTCATCATCCGCACCGATATGATCAATGTGACCGTGGGTATTGATAATCAAACCGGGGCTTAATTTATATTTGGCCAATGCTGTTTTAATCTTATCCGGCTCATCACCCGGGTCAATGATAATTGCCTCATCGCCATTATCCTGCGCCAGAAGATAACAATTCACCTGATATAAACCTACACAAATAGTCTCTATTATCATTTTAAAATGTCCTCACTTATCTTAGAATAAGAGAAATCTCTCAGGATATTGCGCTTTAGAACCTCGGCTTTGGTTTTATGGGTTGCTGATTTAACACCATAGATATCCTTGTCTATCTCAGCCTCCAGATAACGCAGCTTATCCAGGTAAACATCTAATTCTTCCTGTTTCTGTTTAGATAAAAGCGCCCTTACCTGTTCTAAATTTCTGATTGCCTCCTTAAGGCAGCTGATTTGCTTTTTGTGACTGCCTGACGGACTCAATGCGGTAATCAGCTCCTCCTGCCAGGATTTCCAGAACAGAAAATACTGACGGTAACGCTCTTCAGTAGAAATATCCGAAAACGAATACTCCTTAGGTTTTATAACAATCTCTTGTTGTGTTTTGGATTTTTTGGACTTGCGGGTAAATTTCCTCACAAATGCCTCACAGCCTAATAGAGTAACGAGTAGAGAGTAACAAGTAGCGAGTAAAATTATCTGTGTAATCTGTGGCTTTAATCTCTGATTGTTCATTTAGTCATCTCCTTACCCGTGATAAAATAATTTTTATGCAAACGGGATCCCGTCTATTGTATAAATTATTTTATTAGGCGGGAGAACTCTTCTTCATCAATAATCTTTACTCCTAACTGTTTTGCCTTGGTGTATTTCGAGCCGGGATTCTCTCCAGCTACCACAAAATCAATTTTCTTACTTACACTGGAGCTAATATCTCCGCCTGACTGACGCACCAAACGCTCTGCCTGCGTACGGGTAAAGTTTTCTAACCCACCAGTAAGAACCACGGTTTTACCGCTAAAAGCAGATTGCCCAATCTCTGAAATCCCCTCCCTCATATTCAGGCCAACATCCCTTAATTTCTTAATAAGTCTTTTTGAAGGGGAGCTCGCAAAGAATTCAACGATACTTTCAGCCATCACCCCGCCTATTTCATAGATTGCCGCTAAATCAGAAATCCCTGCTTGTATCAGATTATCCAGAGTGTTAAATCTTTGCGCCAGGAGAAAGGCTGCCTTTTCTCCTACGTGTCTTATGCCTAAGGCAAAAATAAGGCGGGAAAGAGCCTGTGTTTTGCTGTTTTCGATTGCCCTTAATAGATTCTCTGCTTTCTTATGCTTAAACAATTCTAAGCTCAGCAGTTGTTTTTTTGTTAATTTATAGATGTCGGCAAAATCACGAACCAAAACATTCTTGACTAACTGCATCACCACCGAGACGCCCATCCCTTCGATATCCATCGCGCCCCTTGAGGCAAAATGCAGTAAGCCTTTTTCTAACTGCGCGGGGCACAAGGAATTTACACAGTAATAGGCAACGCCTTTTTCTTTTTCCTTCACCACCTTTTCGCCGCATACCGGGCATCTGGTGGGTATTTTAAATGGTTCCTTTCCCCGGTGCTGCACAACCTTAACTATTTTAGGAATAACCTCGCCTGCCCGTTCGATCAACACGCGGTCTGCCTGCTTAACACCCAACCGCCTGATCTCATCAAAATTATGAAGCGTTGCGTGCTTAATGGTTACCCCGCCGCATTCAACCTGTTTAAGCTGAGCAACCGGGGTTATCACGCCGGTCCTGCCCAGCTGAAGATTAATCTTTAAAACCTCGGTAGTTGCCTGATGGGCGGGAAATTTATAAGCCACTGCCCAGCGCGGGCTCTTTAAGGTTGAGCCTAAGGTGTTTTGATAATCAAGCCGGTTTACCTTAATAACCACCCCGTCAATATTATAAGGCAGCTGTTTCTTTTTCTCCTGCCATTGCAGACAGAACTCTTTTGCCTCGGAGAGGCTCCTGCAGAGTTTAGAAAAGGGGTTAATCGGCAACCCCCAACCCTTAACAGATTTAAGAAACTGCCAATGACTCTCTATCTGCAACCCCTGATAATCGCCCAGGGAATGGCCAAAGAAACTCAAGCCCCTGTTAGCGACTTCGCCTGCGTCAAGCAGCTTCAAAGAGCCTGCGGCGGCATTGCGGGGATTAACAAAAACAGCCTCTTTATTCTTTTGTCTGCGTTTATTAATAAGCCTAAAATCGTTTATGGACATATAAACCTCGCCGCGAGTCTCCAGCAACTCAGGAATATTCTTCCCGAGTAAAATCAAAGGTATTGAATGGATTGTTCTTAAATTACGGGTAACATCCTCTCCTTTTTCTCCGTCGCCGCGGGTCGCCCCCAGGGTAAGCTGGCCGGCACGGTAGGTAAGATTTGCGCTTACCCCGTCTATCTTTAACTCAACTACGTATTCAATATCTTTTCCGCCTAAACCCTTACGCACGCGCTCATCCCAGTTATCCAGCTCTACGAAGGAATAGGTATTATCCAGAGAAAACATCTTCTGCCTGTGCCTGACTGCCTTAAACCCCTCAAGCACCTGGCCGCTTACCCGCTGGGTCGGTGAATCAGGACTGATAAACTGCGGATACCCTGCTTCCAGCTCGTTTAGCGAACGCAATAAATCGTCGTATTCCTTATCCGAAATCTCAGGGCTTGCAAGGACATAATATAGATAAGCATGCTGTCGGATTGCTTCTCTTAACTTCTCTATTTTTTTCTTTATTGCGGCTGGATTAGACATACCAGTAGAAATCTCAATACAGGTCTTTTCACCAGAAAGCTATAAACAATATAGGAGTCAAATAATATAATCGGGGCGGACGGACTTGAACCGTCGGCCTCTTGATCCCGAACCAAGCGCTCTAGCCAAACTGAGCTACGCCCCGTTTAATTAATCTCTCAATATAAACTAACTCCCATGTAATTTTTGATTTTGTAAAAAGAGCATTTACTTATTCAATAATTCCCTGAATCTTAAGGCGTTGTTAACCGCGAACCCCTGGGCATCGTTGTTGAAAAAAGCAAATATATCCTTATCCTTTTTGAATTCGCGGGCAAATTTTGCCCATGCCTTAAGTTCCCTATCCGGATAATTGGAGCTATAAAGCGACTCCGGGCCGTGAAAGCGCAAATAGAGATAATCGGCAGTAACTACCCTCTCACAGGGAAAACGAGGCGAATGAGCAATACACAGACAGTAATTATATTCTCTAAACAACCGGTAAACCTCTTGATCAAACCAGCTGTCATGGCGGAATTCAAATATCTGCCGAATACCTGTTTTTTTAAGCAGCTTAAAAAATGACTCTAATAGCTTTAAATCCTTTTTTTCCGCCTTCGGCGGAATCCCGCCACTATAATCAATCGCTGGGCGGGAAAAATTAGGCGGGAA
>JAUXFU010000024.1 GCA_030622705.1 Candidatus Omnitrophota bacterium
AACCGTATTCTTCAACAATCGCATTTTAGATTATCTTATTTGTCTTTCTATCTTTTTATGCAGCATAGTCGTTATTCGGTTGCTCGAAAGATTTATTCTTATTCGGCTGAAGAAATGGCTAAGAGGACTGCTACTACCCTTGATGATTTTTTAATTGCTATTTTCGAGAAAAATATCATGCCGCTGTTTTACTTTGGCGCTGTTTATGTAAGTATCCGCTGCTTAAGTCTAAATTCGGTTTTGAGTAAAATGATTGATATTTTAGGATTAGTCATTCTGATAGTTTTCAGTATTCGTTTCTTAGTTGCCGTTATCAGTTATATTCTTGAGATTTTTTGGTTAAAGGGTAAGGAGGACATAGCCAGGAAGCAGAGCCTTAAAGGTGTACTTACGATATTCAAGGTAGTTGTTTGGGGGTTGGGGATTGTTTTTCTGCTGGATAATTTAGGGTTTAAGATTTCTACGGTAATCGCCGGTTTAGGCATTGGCGGTGTGGCCGTAGCCTTAGCTGCTCAGACAATCTTAGGCGACCTTTTTAGTTATTTTGCCATATTCTTTGACCGCCCATTTGAGGTTGGCGATTTTATTATTGTAGGAGACTTTTTAGGGACAATTGAACATATCGGGATTAAGACAACGCGAATACGCAGCTTAGGGGGCGAGCAGTTAGTTTTCTCTAATGCCGACCTTACTAATTCCCGTGTGCGTAACTATAAAAGAATGGATAAGCGCCGCGTAGTTTTTCAGGTGGGGGTTATTTATCAAACTACCCTTGCTCAGGTAAAAGAGATACCTTTGGTAATCAAAACTGCCATAACAAATATAAAGGATACTGTTTTTGACCGGTCGCATTTTTCTTCCTTTGGCGATTTCAGTTTGATATTTGAGGTTGTCTATTATGTTTTAAGCCGGGATTATAACAAATATATGGATATACAACAGGAGATTAATTTCGCTGTTAAGGAAGAGTTTGAGAAACGCGGTATTGAATTTGCTTATCCGACGCAGACTGTGTATGTTAGTAAAAATGCAGACTAAGGCTTGCCTCTACCAAGAGCTTTGCTCTGTAGGTTGTCGGAAAACTCACCTTTGTCATTGCGAGCGAACGTAGTGAGCGAAGCAATCCCGGCTGCGAGTTTGCTTCGTCGCTATGCTCCTCGTAACGGCTTCGCCCTCGCAATGACAGTTTTTCGACAACCTGTCTGGGGGGTGGTGAGGGCGGACAATGAGGGGTAGACTTTTATCTATTTTTTTCATACTTTTCTGGCTGGTGGCCATTAATACGCAGATTGTTATTGCTTCGGATTTATCCCGGAGTGCCCGGACTCTTTATAATCAAGGTAGTTTCGCGCAGGCAATTAGCATATATCAGGAAATAATCAAAGACAGTCCCCGGGATATTAAGGCTTATGTAAATCTGGCTTATTTGTATAAGGATTTAGCCGAATACAAACAGGCAATCCGAATCCTCGGGGAGGTTCCGGAGGCGTTAAAAGACGTCCGGATTAAAAAGCTCCTTGGGCGGCTCTATTATCTTATTGGTAAGCCAAAGCAGGCAATCTCTCAACTAAAACAGCTTTTGCCTTCTCAGAAAGAAGATTTTGAGGTTTTGTTCTGTCTAGGGCAGTGTTATGAGGAGATTGATGATTTCCCCGAGGCGCAAGCATTTTATTTGGACGCAGCCGCGATTAATCCCGGCAACGCGTTAGTATATCTAAGATTAGGGAATATTTACTATGCAAGTCAGATGTTTAGACAGGCTGCGCAGGCAAACGCAAGAGTAATTTTTCTTGATTCGAGCATTAGCGGGGTGCGGCTGCGGCTTGCCGAGTGCTTTACAAAATTAGACGAATTCACGCTGGCTTATAAGCAATATGCCAAGTGCGTGGCAATTTATCCTGAAGATAAATTCCTGCGAAAGAAATTAAAAGAAACAAAAGCAAAACTCAGCGAGGATTTCTTCAAACAAAAGAAGGCGTTAGCCCAACAGCGCCGCCGCAGGCAGTTAGCTCAGGTTAAGCCTTCTGTCTTTGCTAAACAGGCCCCCTTAATCAGGGTAGGCATAGCCGGAGCTAAAGATTTAGTTGAATTTAAATGCGGCAGTGATTTTGAAATTGTTGATAAGCAAAAAGGTACTGTTCTTTTTAATGGTAAGGAGGAATTAGTATATTCTTTGGTATTCAACCCCCACGCCAAAAATTTTGGTGTGGGGATAAAGGACTGCCACGGTAAAGTCTTAGCCGCCGGGTTAGAGAGCCCTTTTCTGATTAAGAATAAACCCTGTTCCCCGGTGCAAGGAGATGATAGGCCTAAAAATTCTGTTATTGCTATTTTTAATCTTTCTTGCGGCACAGGTAATTTCTGGGCAGGCTTCCGTGACCAGCAGTACCGGGGAATAATTGAGGTTATTCCGGATGACAACGGGTTTCAATTGATTAATTTAGTTAATTTGGAAGAGTATCTCTATGGAGTTTTGCCTTCTGAGATGCCTGTTGGCTGGCCTGAGCAGGCGCTGCGTACTCAGGCAGTCGCGGCAAGAACCTGGGCGGTAAGTAATCTAAGGAGGCATAATCGTCAGGGCTTTAATTTCTGCAGGGAGGTGCATTGTCAGGTGTATAAGGGCGCCGGATCAGAAACACAGCGTACTAATCAGGCTGTGGATGATACAGCCGGGATTATTCTTACGGGAGAAGGATTTCAGCCCCGTAATATTACTTCTAATACAACCTGCCGGTCAATAGATATATTTTATTCTAATAACTGCGGCGGATGTACGCAGGATGGCGTTGTTGACGCTTTATCCGTTGATTATCGTTTTCCGCTTTCTCCCTTAGAATTAGAAGATTGGTTAGCCGGCCGGCCGGATACATTTTGTAACCTAAAAGGGGAGAAACCGGCAAATTTCCGGTGGGTAAGATTATATAAACAGAAGGAATTAAAAAGATTGCTTGGTAAATTTAATATCAATGTTGGGCAGGTTCTCAAGATTATTCCTCAGGTGCGGGAAAGCAGCAGTCATTTATCCAGTGTCAAAATTGAAGGGACGCAAAACACTGAGGTTATTAAGGGTGAAAATAAAATCAGGAAAATTCTGGGAAATTTACGTAGCAGCGCATTCAAAATTGAGGTAAAATATAACCAGCAGAATCAGCCACAAGAGTTTATCTTCTATGGAGGGGGCTTTGGCCATGGCCGTGGATTATGTCAAACAGGAATAAAGGGTTTGGCGCTGAAGGGTTATGATTATCTTGAGATTCTGAAACATTACTATCCAGAGGCAGAAATAAAAAAAATCTATCAGTAATTACCCCACACTCACGGGTGGGGAATTTTAGGGAAATATGAAATTCAGGGTTGCTTTGGTTTTAGGCGGAGGCGGGGCAAGGGGATTTGCTCATATTGGGATAATAAAGGTTTTACAAGGGCATTCGATTCCCATTGATTTGGTTGTGGGGACCAGTATGGGTGCGGTTATCGGCGCAGCCTTTTGCTTAAATCCTGACGGGAGGGCTGTAGAGAAGAAAATGCTGAGGATGATAAGCCATCCCGAGATTAAAAGGATGGAGTCATTTTTCTGTCAGAGCTCAGAAGAGAACCAACAGAAATTTGTTCTTCAGAAGCTTCTGGGTAGAATCAAGAATCTTTATCTCTGGAATCTGCGGGCAGCCAGGAGATGGCTTATTCGTAGCGACCCGATTGTTGATGTTTTTAGGGAGCTTTTTGGCAACCGCAGTTTTTCTGATGTTCGGGTTCCTTTTGCTTGCGTAGCGGTTGATTTTAATACGGCTTGCGAGGTTATTATTCAGAACGGCAGAATCCTGGAGGCGGTTCTTGCCTCTTCGTCAATTCCCGGGATATTTGCTCTAGTAAAACGCGGTAATCAATTATTGGCGGACGGGGGGGTTTTGTCTTCGGTTCCGGCAAAGCAGGCGCGTATTTTAGGGGCGGATTTTGTTATCGGCGTAGATTTAAACATTAATTATTCAAAAAGAGAACATTTAACCGGACTGGATGCGATGTTCCAGGCAGATTGGATTAAAAGCTGTTATTTGAATAAACTGAATTTAAGATATTGCGATTGTGTTATTAAACCGAAATTGGATAAGGTAAACTGGCCGGTATTTTCTCAGGGGCCATTTTGTATACAGCAAGGGCAATCGGCGGCTCTAATGGTTGTTGATGAAATCAGGCGCAGCTTGGCAAGAAAGAAAAGATTTTATTTTTTAAAGAGACTGTTTTTCCCCCGCGGTATAGAAGGATAGTATCGAATAAAGTATGGAAGAATACGAGTGGTTGGATCCGGTAAGTGAAGGAGTAAAAAGATGAAGATTTCGGAAGTAATGAATCAGAAGATAATTGCTGTTAATCGCGCGACAAGCCTGACAGAGCTAATTGAATTTTTCCGCCACTTTCATAGCTTTCCGCTTGTGCCTGTTGTTGATGAGCATAATATCTTGATTGGCGTAGTTTCCTTCCGGCAGCTTATTGAGGCATTTTATACATCCAGTCAGGATATTCTCAAAACGATTCCTTTTCTTGATGAAAACCATACGAATATTTTTGATATAGATATTACTCCCGAGATTGGTGAGCTGTGTATAGTTGATGACCTTATGCAGACAAGATTTATAACCGTAAATCAGGATCTTTCCCTTGAAGAGGCTTACCGGCTTATGCAGGTGCACCAAATGGAGCAGTTTCCGGTTGTTGATTCAGAAAACAAGCTTCTTGGCATGATCGGAGAGTTTGATATTTTGCTTGCTCTTTTTAAACAAAAGGGCGTGATTAAGTGAGATTAATTCGCCCTGCACCATATGGTGCAGGGTTCACTGAATATGAATCCAATTTTTAGTTTGGGGCTTATTTTCCTCTTCGGGCTTTTGGGCGCCCGGTTGATAAAAAAAATAAAATTTCCTTCTATAACTGCTTATCTTTTATTGGGGATTTTTATCGGCCCTTCCCTGGGAGGGCTTATATCCGCTGATCTTATTTCTGCCTCAGGGTTTATTTCTAATATTGTTCTTGGTTTAATCGCTTTTACTCTTGGTCAAAACTTTACCAGGGAATTTTTTCAAAGGATTGGCCGGGCAGTAATCTGGATTTCAATCTTAGAGGTAATTTTGCCTTGGGTATTGGTTACTTTTGTAATCTATTTTCTTCTCAGGCAGCCATTCTATGTTGCTCTTATTTTCGGAGCGATATCCTCGGCTACTGCGCCGGCAGCTACGGTTATGGTTGTGCGGGAATATAAAAGCAAAGGGAGATTTACCGATGTGCTTTTGGGAGTGGTAGCAATCGATGACGCATGGTGTTTGATTATCTTTGCATTTTCATTATCAATTGCCAAAGTTCTTGCTTTTCATGTATCTAATGGGTTTATGTTTAGGGTGTTTGTTTATACATCAATAGAGATAGGCGGTGCTTTTTTGCTTGGTGGTTTAGTCGCTTATTTGGTTTCCCGAATTTCAAAATTTATTAGAACACCTACGGAGTTGCTTATTTATTCACTGGGATTTATTTTATTGACTACGGGACTGGCGTTGAAGCTTCATTTCTCTGTGTTATTGGCTAATATGGTTTTAGGGGCGGTATTGATAAATATTAAAAACACAAATTTCCGGTTCTTTGAGGTGTTAAGAACTATCGATTCACCAATATACCTGCTTTTTTTCTGTTTAGCCGGAGCAAATTTAGAGCTTGGTTTACTTAAGAGCATCGGCTTACTCGGATTAGTTTATTTAATCTGCCGCATTGCGGGTAAGGTTATTGGTTCTATTTTTGGGGGGCGGATTGTGGGGGTGGAGGATAAAGTCAGAAGATATCTGGGGTGGAGTTTGCTTCCCCAGGCCGGCGTAGCCTTGGGTTGCGCCTTGATTGTAAAAAATGATTTTCCGCAGGTCGGAGGAATAATATTTACGACTATTATTGCTACTACGGTCATTTTTGAGTTAATAGGGCCTATATGCACCAAGGTTGCTTTAGAAAAAGCAGGTGAAGTTAATGTTTAAGAGGAAATAATAATGGGAAAACGTAAACGTATAGGAAAATTGAATTGGCGTTCGAAAAAGGCAAATAAAGGCCGCAAGCCTTGCCTGGGGCATTAAAAAAAGTAAAAGATTAACCACAGTGATACAAAGGCACAAAGTAACAGTTTTTAAGCTTTTTTCTTTGTAGTATGTTTTTAGAGAGGTTTTTAAGGAGTTGCAGAAAGGCTGTTTAAGAGCTGATAGGTATCCTTGAGGGTCTTTTTAAGAATTTTGATTTCCTTTTCCTTTTGAACAAGAAGTTGTCCTTTATCATTGAGTTCCTGTGAGAGTTGTTTAAGTTGTGCTGTTTGCTCAGGGCCGGGTTTAACTATCTGGTCCTTTTGCATTGACGAGGTTAATTGTTTTTTACGCAGGCGTTGTGCTTCGAATTGCAGGGCCTCTATCTTATGGATTTTATCCGATAAATCTTTATTGATTTTGTCATCAAGAGCCTCTTTTTGTTTTAATGCGTCCGAAAGCTGACTTATTTTATTTTTTAAAGAAGTCTTTTCCAATTTCATGTTGCTAATTGTTTCTATGGCCTGCGTAATTTCCTTATCTCTTACATTCAGTTCGTTTACCTGAGTCTCTACGGCCGTATTTAATGAAAGAATAATCTGCTGTTTTTCCTGCAGCTGGTTTTCCTTATCCTGTATAAGCTTATTATTTTTTTCCGCCTGAGCTTTAAGCCGCAGGAGAAGTTCTTCCTTTCTGGCGAGCTGTTTTTGCAATTGCCTATTTTTCTTCAGCAGGGGTTTCTTTAGCGCGGCAGAACCCTTATCTGTAGCCTTTAATAAGTCTTTGAGTTCCTGGAGCTGTTTTGTTAAAGAATCAACAGCTGTAGTTTTTTGTTTAATCAGTTTTTCCTTATCCTGTATTAGCTTATTATTTTTTTCTGCCTGAGCTTTAAGTTGGGAGGCAAGTTCTTCCTTTTTGGCGAGTTGTTTTTCCAATTGCCTGTTTTTCTCCAGCAGGGGTTTCTTTAGCGCGGCAGAACCTTTATCTGTAGCCTTCAATAACTCATTGAGCTCTTGCAGCTGTTTTGTTAAAGAATCAACAGCTGTAGTTTTTTGTTTGTTGTCTACGCTTAATTTTTTTATCTGCATTTGCAAATCTAAAACGTTTAACCGTTCTTTTTCTAACTGAGCAATATTTGTTTTAAGGTTCTCTTGTTCTTTTTGATAAGCGGAAATTTTATCTTTTAAAGCAGAGTTTTCCCGGGAAGCTTGTTCGAGTTGAAAGCTTGCGGAATCTGTCTGTAGTTTTCTAAGCTCTTTGGTTAGATATTTTAATCGCGTTTCTTTTTCGATAAGCTCCTCCATTAAATTTTTGTATTTACTAAGTACTTCCTCGGTAGCAGCGCTTGCCGGTTGATCGTATTCTTCGGCAAACAGAAGCTCCCACCAGCTATCCTGAGGGGTTTTAAGCCCTTTTTCCCGTTGAGCTCTGATATTTTTTCGGCACAGATTAGCATACTTTTTTATTTTTTTGCCTTCCCAATCAGGATCCCCGTCTTTAATTTCATTAAGCATAGAAAGGCATAGTTGATATTCCCTCTGCTTATATAAACTCAGAGCTTTTCCTAAGGATTTCTCTAAGAATTCCTGGTTAACAGATTGTGCTTTGGAAGGAGAAGCGGATATATTTAGCAATAATAGGCAAGCCGCTATTAAGATGGCGTAATTTATTCTGGGAAATTTCATCTTGCTATTACTATGGCTGAAGCATATTATCTTTGAACTTTTTAAATAAAATACCGAATTGATTATAAATTACGATTTTTGGAAAGTCAAGCGATTTTTTTTTGAGGCCTTCTGAGAAGTTTCCTGAAAATTATATCAGAGGGCGCTGTCTATTTTGGTAGTATTTCAGCGCTCTCAAATAATAACACTTGACATAACTTATTATATGTGCTATATGATATTATCATGCGAAAAATATCTCAAGATTTAATTTCAGCGAAAGAAATTGCCAAACAATTTCAGTTGTCTTATCAACTGGTTAACTATTACACTAATATCGGCCTTTTTAGGGTTTCTGCCAATTGTGGCAATAAAAGGTTATATTCCTATAATCAGATAACAAGAAATCTTAAGAAAATCAGAGAATTAAAACGTAAGGGATATTCTTTGAGGGTCATAAGAGATGAGTTATTATAAATTATTAGGCTTGAGAAGAGAACCGTTTTCTACAAGCCCTGATCCGGAGTTCTTTTATCAATCCTCTCAGCATAAAGCCGCGCTAATGCGACTAATGGTTGAGATTCGTCTGCGCCGAGGGTTGTCTTTAATACTTGGTGATGTCGGGGTAGGAAAAACTACGCTTTTAAGAAAGGCGCTGCAGATGTTTGGCGAGCGCCCGGATATAATTTCGGCAATGGTTCTTGATCCTGTCTATGAAGACGAGCGGGCATTTTTCGCTGATCTAATAAGAGCCCTTAAGATTGAGTTTGAGCCGGATGCAGATCCTCAGGCGGGTATTGCTGAGTATAAAATAGCGATAAAGGACTTTCTTTTTCAAAAAGGAGTAAGCGAGACAAAAACAGTAGTTCTGCTTATTGATGAGGCGCAGAAGCTAAGTCTGTCTTCTCTGGAGACGTTACGTACTTTGCTTAATTTCGAAACGAATGAATATAAATTAATACAACTTGTTCTTCTGGCGCAATTAGAGATTGTGCCAAAATTAAAACAAATGCAAAACCTTATGGACCGCATAAACTTAAAGTTCATGCTTAAGCCTTTGAGTCAGGAAGAGGTGGGTGAGTTGATTCGGTTTCGCCTACAGCAAGCAGCTTTGTGGCGGCGTAATCATCTGTTTACCGATGA
>JAUXFU010000040.1 GCA_030622705.1 Candidatus Omnitrophota bacterium
GCTGGGCGCAGGACCGGCCAGGCGGCCTTTGGGGGGTGGAGGTTTTAACCGGCTATGGCCAGGGGGCGTTAATTCAAAAAAAAGATTACCGTGTTGTTCCCATTATGATGGCCTTTGATTTTGATATTAAACCGCTAACAAAGAAAGTTGGCTTTAATCCTCCGGGCATAGTTCAATTTCAGCTTGAGCCTTTTTTAAGCCTGACTCCTCAGCCCGAGACGAATATGGAAGTGGGAACCTCTTTTATGCTTAAGCTCGGACTTGCGCCGGAGGGCTCAAGGGTTCAGCCCTTTGCGAAAGGCGGGGTCGGCATGATTTATATGACTCAGTATACCTTAGACGAAGCCACGCAATTTAATTTTCTTATTAACTTCGGAGCCGGGATGCATTATTTCTTAAGGCCCGATTATGCTTTTACCTTCGAGTATCGTTTCCGCCATTTATCTAATGCGGGAATTAAAGAACCAAATCGCGGAATTGATGTCCACTTCGGCCTGTTTGGCGTAACATACCTTTTTTGATCACGGATTACCACGGATATATCTAAAAAAGGGGCATTTTTAATCACGGATTAACGCGGATAAATATTATTTAGAAGCAGTCTTACCAAATCCCCTAATCTGCTAATCTCCGAATCCTAATATCCTAATTACCCAATATCCTCGAATAAATGATAACATTTCTGCTTATTTAATAATCCAACAACTTTGAAGAATTTTATTGACAGAGTATTGATTTTTAGTTAAAATTTTATAGTAAAATTTTACTATAACAAAGACTTGCTCTTAATTTGCCCTATACCTGTACAAGCTGATTAAAATGAATGTTGCCAAGACCTTAACTGCTGCTGCAAAAAACTTTCCTGACAAACCCGCGGTAATCTTTGAGGATAAGCCGATTTCCTTTACTCAATTAAGAAATGCCGCTTTTTGCCTGGCCAATGGGTTAAAGAAATTAGGTTTAAACAAAGATGACAAGGTAACAGTTTATCTTCCGAATATTCCCGGGTATATCCTAAGTTATTTAGCGGTTTACAGCCTGGGGGGAATAATTGTGCCGTTGGATTTTATGCTTACCCAGGATGAGTTGGAGAATCTTATTAATCATTCTCAGGCAAAGGTGTTAATTACAAAACAGAAAAAAAATATCGATTTAAAAAAATTAAAACGAAATTCAAGCCTAAAACAGATTATTCTATTAGATCAGAATCCCGATTTTTTAAATTTTCATAATCTAATACAGGAAAATTCTCCGGTAGAGCCACAGGCGGAAATTTCCGATTCCGGACATTCGACGATTTTTTATACCTCCGGCTCAACCGGCCACCCCAAAGGGGTCTTGTTGAATTACCGGCATTTAGACGGTCCGGTAAAAGCGATTGAATATTTTTTGCCTCTGCGCGCTGAGCAGGATATAATTCTTTGCTCACTCCCGTTCTCTCATTCCGGAGGATGGATTTATATTTTGGTTATGCTCTATTTTGGAATAACCATGATTCTTCAGGAGAGATTCCAGCCGTTAGAGTTTATTAAAAATATAAGCAAATATAAAGTGAGTATTTTTTGGACAGTTCCCTCAATGTATATTGCCCTGGTTAGCCTGAAGGAATTCGCGAAATCGGATTTAGCAAGTTTAAAATATGCCGTGGTTTTTGGGGCGCCGTCATCGCCTGTTCTTTTAAAAAGGTTCCATCGCGTCTGCCCGAAGGCATATTTATTAAACGGCTGGGGCATGACCGAGACCTCGCCGCCTAACGTGGTATTGCCTTTAGGCTGTGAGAAGATAGAGAGTGTGGGAAAACCTGTGCCGTGGTCAGAGATAAAGATTTGTAACGAAGATGATAAAGAGCTCGGGGTTGATCAGGTTGGCGAGCTGGTTATCCGCGGTTGGGTAGTTATGCAGGGGTATTATAGAGAGCCGGAGTTAACCCAGGAGGTTATAAGCAACGGCTGGTTTCATACCGGAGATTTAGCCCGCATAGACCCGGAAGGCCTTTTGTATATTGTCGGTCGAAAAAAAGAGATGATTAAAGTAGGCGGGGAGGTAGTTTATGCCCCAGAAGTTGAACAGGTAATTCATCGCCACCTTAAGGTTAGTGAAGTTGCCGTGCTGGGGGTTCCCGATAAGTTAAGGGGAGAGGTTCCCAAGGCCTTTCTGGTATTAAACAAGGGAGAGAAATTAAGCGAAGATGAATTACGTTATTTTTGCCGGGAGCATCTGGCCCATTTTAAAATCCCCCATTATTTTGAATTTGTAAAAGATTTGCCCAAGACACGTTCAGGAAAGATTGCCAAGCAGGCACTTTTAGAAGGATAGTATCAAATAAAATATGAATGAATATGAAAGGAACCACAGAGGCCGCAGAGAAAAAGTTAAAAAATCTCTGTGTCCTCAGGAGGAATTCCCTTTAAAAGACATAACAGAAAAAATAATCTCTTGTGCTATTGAGGTACATTCTAATTTAGGCCCAGGGTTACTGGAAAGTGTATATGAAGAGGCATTAGCATATGAATTTAGTTTAAGAAAGATAATATTTGAGAGACAACAAAAGATACATTTAAAGTATAAGGGAAGGATTGTTGGGGATCATAGGATTGACTTTCTAGTAGAAAATGAAGTGATTTTAGAAGCTAAGGCAACCGAAGGAGTCCATAAAATCTATGAAGCGCAGCTTTTGACATATTTAAAGGCTATGCAGAAGAAAGTTGGTTTATTACTGAATTTCAATGTAGAAAGATTAAAGGATGGGATAAAAAGGATGGTTTTATAAAAAGAGGCCACAGAGGGGGGAACGAAAAAGAGCCTAACTTACCGTAATTAAAGGATTCCTCTGTGTTCTCTGTGGTTTGCTTTTGACAGAACTTTTAGGAGTAGAGAGAGGTTAATTATGATGCAAAGAGAGGTTCATCTAAAGGCTGAGGATTTGCTTGCCTCCTTGCAATTTAAACAGGGAGATTTTGGAAGGATAGCCCTGGTTAGCGGCCAGCAGCAGCGTTCAGAGATGTGTTTAGAAAAATTAGAAAATCCGGTAAAGAACTTTACTTTTTTAGGATATACGTTTTGGACAGGTTCTTATAAAGGCGCAAGGGTTACTGTTGGCAACGGCGGGTTCTATAGCCCTGACTGCGCTTTTGTTACAGAGCTTTTATGTGTAGGAGGAGTTGATGTCTTAATCAGGCTTGGTTCCTGCGGAGCGCTGCGAAAGGATATTGAGATCGGAGATTATATTCTTGTGACGGATGTTCTTAGAGGGGAGGGGGCTACCCGTTATTATGTTAATGATGACTTTAAGCCTTCTGTAAACAGCCGTGTTGCCTGTGGGTTGGAAGGGGTGTTTACAGCCGCAGGAAGGGTTCATAAAGGAAAGATCTGGACCACGGATGCCTTATTCAGGGAAACAAAGGAGATAGTAAATTCCTATATAAAAAAAGGAGCAATAGCCGTAGATATGGTTACGGCTGCTTTTGTTACGCTTGCGAATATTTATAACAGGCAGGCAGCGGCCATATTGGCTGTTTCGGATAATCTAATAACAGGCCAATTGGGTTTTGCTGATTACCGCTTTTTCTCGGCAGAGTTAAAGATGATAGATTTAGCATTCAAGGCTCTCGAGGATCTGTAATGAGGCAGGATACTATGGATATTAAATGGAACGGGGATACAAAACAGAAATTTGATAAGATAATCGGAAATTTGCCTCAGTTTCACAAAAGTATAGCGCAGCGGCTGGTAAAAGAAAAGGCAGAAACACTGGCCAAGGATAGAAACTCGGAGTTTGTAGAGGATAAGGATCTGATTACGGCTTTTTTTAAAGAGGTTCCTCCTGCATTCAGGGATATGATGGAAAGATTGTTTCAGCATTTGAATATAGATTATCGCGATTTTACCGCAACACAGGAAAAGGATTTATGAATATAGCAATAATAGGCTGTGGTGCTATCGGTGGTTTGTTCTTAGGGTACCTTAAGCAGGAAGGCTCTCAGCCTGTAGGAGTAGTAAAAGGGTATCAAAAAGAAGCTATAGATAAACAGGGGCTGTTGATAGAGGGAGTAAAGGGAGACTTCCTAATTAGGAATATAAGACTTTCTGAGAAATTAACGCAAAGGGTAGATTTAGCGGTTTTAGGAACGAAGATAGGAGATTTAAAAGAAGTGCTGACTGAAAATTTCGAGTATCTTAAAACAGCCGCGTTGTTATCTATTCAAAATGGCGTGCGCGCGGAGAGAATAATAAGGAATTATTTTCCCGAAGAAAAAATCATTTCCGGGATAGTTATGTTCGGGGCAACCTTTTTTCCGCCCCGCAGGATTGTCCACAATTTTGAGGGAGAGCTTGTATTGGGAAATTTGTTTAACCGCAGGGTAGAAGATTTAGAAGGAATCACTCAGGTACTAAGCAGGATATTTAAGGTATTTATTCTTGAAGATATCAAGGGGGCAAAGTATTTAAAGATTTTTATAAATCTCCATAATTGTATTCCTGCCTGTTTGGGGGTTTCTATGCAGGAAGCCTTTTCTGATTTGGAGGTCTCAAAAGTAGCAATACGACTTACAAAAGAGGCATACTCGGTTATCGCAGATAGTAATATTAAATTGAAGGATTTACCGTCTTATCCTAAGTCGCGCCTTGAGAGTTTGACTTCTGCAGATTTAGAAAAAGCCGTTGTTATCTTTTCCGGGATAATGACTTCTTTGAGCAAATATCCTATATACGGCTCGATTCTACAGAGCATAAACAGACACAAGTCCTCGGAGATTGATTATATAAACGGAGAGATTGTAAGTTTGGCCCGGGAGAATAAAACAGAAGCACCGGTAAATAAAAGAATTACCGAGTTGGTTCACGGGGTAGAAAGAGGGGGTAGTTTTTTATCTAAACAAGAATTCTTAAAAGAGTTTGGTTTAAACTAAGAAATAAACCCCGTTAGAGAACCTTGTTCTTTTACCCCGTTAAAAAAATATTTTCTAACGGGGTGGTGACGGTAATTTTAGACCGCCGCTGTTTTCAATCGGTAACGAACTTTCTCTAACGGGGTAAACCCTGGAGGCAGAGATGGCTGATGAGAAATCGCCGCGCGTTAAATTTCCCAAGTTAAAATTAACGGTAATTGATAAGAAAGATTACTGCTACCATAATTATAATCTCGGGGATGAGTTTATTTTAGATGATTTTACTCATCCCCCGAAGCATTTCTGTACCGGAATAATAGAGGCTGCCTTTCCCTGTCTTTACGCTTTAACATTCGGAGCTGAGTTTAAATTTATGCAAAATACCAAGTCTATTGCAGTCACCTGCCCGGATAACGCGAAGCTTACCTTCAGCATAGAATTATTGGATGAGAAGGGAGATGTGGTGGTAAAACCTCAAAAAGAAAAGCCATCCGGGCCTTCGCCCAAAAGGATGCTAATAGAAGTTCAGTCTCTAAGCGGGCACTGCGCTTATAATTATAAGCCGGCAGATACTTTTGAGGTTAAAGGATTAAGCACCCCCGGAGGTTTCTGCGGGGCGGCATACAGCGTTTTATTCCCGGTTTTATTCGCTATGAATTTTTCAGCAGGTTTTTCTTTTGAGCAGGACCCGGATTGTAAGACAGGAATTGCCTGTCCCGACGGAGGAAATGTAAAATTTAAGGTTAAGAGGCTTTAGATATGAATAAACGCGTGGTTATCACGGGAATAGGTATTATTGCTCCCTGTGGAGAGGATAAAGATGTTTTTTATAAGAATCTGGCCGAGGGCAGGCCGTTTATCGAAAGGGTTGAGAATTTCGATGTCAGTTTATTTAATTCTAGAATTGCCTCTCAGGATTTGAATTTTGACCCTCTGGAATTCGGGATAGAAGAATACCCGCGCATGGATAGATATGTGCAGTTTGCTATTGCCTCTGCGAAACAGGCAGTAGGGGATGCCGGGCTTGACTTTAAGAAATTGAATCTAAAAAAATGCGGCGTTGTGTTAGCGAACGCGATTTGCGGAACGCGTTTTATGGAGGAGGAGTTCTTATTTGTCACTGATTGGGGTAAAAAGCCCATAGATCCAAGAAAGGGGCGGCCTTATTTATACGATGCGGCTATGTTTAATACCCCCAGTAGCGAAATAAGCGCGATATATAATACCCAGGGCATAAATTGCACATTGTCAACAGGATGTACCGCGGGAACCGATTCTTTAGGTTTTGCCTTTGAGCTTATAAGGGAAGGCAGGCAGGACCTGGTTATCACCGGCGCGAGTGAAGCGCCGGTTACCCCTATAACCTTTGGCGCTTTTGATGTGGTAAATGTATTATCAAAAAGAAACGATCAACCCCAGAAGTCTTCAAGGCCCTTCGATAATAAAAGAGACGGTTTTGTTATTTCTGAGGGAGCAGGAATTCTGATTTTAGAGGAGTTAGAACATGCTAAAGCCAGAGGGGTTGCTATCTATGCGGAGGTCGTAGGTTACGGCACAAGCTGTAACGCTTACCATATGACGGATTTGCCTGAAGACGGCAGGCCGCTGACAAGGTGTATAGAACAGGCATTAAAAGACGCCGGAATTCGTCAAGATGAGATTTCCTATATAAACGCGCACGGTTCTTCTACCAGGCAAAACGATACCTTTGAGACCGACGCCTATAAGAAGGCTTTTGGAGAATACGCGTATAAGATTCCTATTAGCTCGATTAAATCTATGATAGGCCATCCATTAGCTGCTGCTAATGCCGTAGAGAGTGTCTTATGCTGTATGATTTTTAAGAAAAAATATCTGCCTCCGACGATTAACCAGGAAGAGCCTGATCCTAAATGCGATTTAGATTATATTCCTAATACCGGGCGCGAACTTATGCCTGAGTATATATTAAAAACAAGCAGTGGTTTTTCCGGGATTCATTCTTCTATTATATTTAAGAATTACGGATAAAGCGCTAAAGCTATACGTAAGATTCAGGTTTTAATACTGCACTTAATACAGCTTATACTCTGGGAACTTATTTCCCGCACGAATTTTTTTGCCGTCTTTTTGGACTTACGACACATTACGGCGCGGCTTACGTATATTCTGGGTGGCCTTCATTTAGCCGTAAGCCCTAAAAAGACAAAACTGGCAAAAAACTTCTAATTGTGCGGTAAACAAATTCCCGGAGCATAAGAATAGAAGTTACAACTTTTGAA